>CAJOGF010000030.1:0-24983 GCA_905233995.1 uncultured Bacteroidales bacterium
TGTCAATATGGTGAAGAAAGCCACGAAACCTACCGCCGAGAAAAATGAAGGCGGTTTTGTTGAGACAGAGGCTTCGATCCATCTTTCAAACCTTATGTTGATTTGCCCTGAAACAGGCAAACCTACCCGTATCGGCAGAAAATTGGTGGAAACCGACGGAGTTGCAAGATTAGTACGTTATTCAAAAAAATCTGAAAATAAAAAGGAGATAAAGTAAAATGCAATACGTACCGTCTTTAAAGAAAAAATTCAGGGATGAGATTATTCCCGCTATGAAGAATGAGTTCGGATATAAGTCAATTATGCAGACTCCGAGACTTGTTAAAATAGTTGTCAATCAGGGTATTGGAGATGCAACTGCTGACAAGAAAATAGTTGATACATCAATTGCAGAAATTACTGCTATTACAGGTCAAAAACCCGTTACAAGAACCTCTAAGAAAGATATTTCTAATTTCCATTTGAGAAAGGGAATGCCTATCGGTGTTATGGTTACTTTGAGACATGATCGTATGTACGAATTTCTTGAAAGGTTGATTGCAATTGCTTTGCCAAGAATCCGTGATTTCAACGGTATTTCAGGTAAATTTGACGGCAGAGGTAATTATACCCTCGGTATTAAAGAACAAATAATTTTCCCTGAAATTGATATTGACAAGGTAAGTAAAATCAAAGGTATGAATATTACTTTTGTAACTACTGCTAAAACTGACGAAGAGGGATTCAAATTATTGCAAAATTTTGGTTTACCATTCAAAAAGCAGAAATAAATGGCAAAAGAATCAATGAAAGCACGTGAGGTAAAGCGTGCAAAACTTATCGCTAAATACGCCGAGAAAAGAAAACAACTCAAAGAGGCTGGCGATTATGTTGGACTTCAAAAGTTGCCTCGCAACTCAAATCCGATAAGATTGCATAATCGTTGCCGTCTTTCGGGAAGACCTAAGGGTTATATTAGAATGTTCGGAATCAGTCGTATGCAATTCCGCGAAATGGCTTCTCAAGGTTTGTTGCCAGGCGTTAAAAAAGCAAGTTGGTAATCAATAAAATTTTTAAAGCAAAATGACAGATACAATTGCAGATTTTCTGACTCGAATCAGAAATGCGGCTATGGCAAAACACAGAGTCGTTGAGGTGCCTGCAAGCAAAATGAAAAAGGAAATTACCAAGATCCTTTTTGAAAAAGGCTATATTCTTAGTTACAAGTTTGACGACGAAAACAAGGCCATTAAAATCGCTTTGAAGTACAATCCGCAAACAAAAGCCTCTGCTATTCAGGCTATTACGCGTGTTTCAACTCCGGGTTTGAGAAAATACGAGAGTTGCAAAGAGTTGCCGCGAGTTTTGAACGGTTTGGGTATCGCCATCGTTTCAACCTCGAAAGGCGTTATGACCGACAAAGAAGCAAGAGTCCAAAATGTCGGAGGTGAAGTAATTTGTTACGTTTATTAATTAATCAGGTAAGTTTAAAAAATGTCAAGAATTGGAAAATTGCCCGTTCAGATTCCTTCAGGGGTTCAAGTAACCGTAGACGACAAAAATCATACTATAGTCGTTAAAGGCAAGCTTGGTGAATTGAGGCAGAAAGTGAATCCTGATATTAAAGTCGTAGTTGAGGACAATCAGTTGAAAGTGTCCCGTCCTTCTGACGACAAAGCACACCGTTCTTTGCATGGTCTTTATAGGGCTTTGATTGCAAATATGGTAAAAGGTGTTAGCGAAGGTTTCACAATTAAACAGGAAATGGTCGGCGTAGGTTATAGAGCGACCTCTCAAGGTCAGTTACTCGATATTTCCGTAGGTTATTCGCACAACATTCTTATGGAACTTCCCGAAGAAGTTAAAGTAAGTGTTGTAACAGAAAAGCGTTCTAATCCGATTATCACCCTTACAAGTTGTGATAAGCAACTTTTAGGACAGGTTGCGGCTAAAATTCGTTCGTTCCGCGCTCCTGAACCTTACAAAGGTAAAGGTATTAAATTTGTGGACGAGGTACTGCGTAGAAAAGCAGGTAAGACGGCTTCTTCAAAGTAATCGGGCTTAACTAATTAAAAAAATTTAAGAAAATGGCTTTATCTAAGCAAGAAAGAAGACAGAGAATTAAATACCGCATCCGCAAAAAAATTTCGGGTACTCCAGAAAGACCGAGACTTTGCGTGTTCAGAAGTAACAAAAATATTTTTGCGCAGTTGATTGACGATATTAGCGGTAAAACATTGGTGGCAACCTCTTCGAGGGTAAAGGAAATTTCCGAGAAGAAAGTAACTAAAATTGAGCAGGCTCAATTAGTTGGTAAAGCAATTGCCGAAAAAGCAAAGGCTGCTGGTTTTGAATCAGTTGTTTTTGACAGAAACGGTTATCTTTATCACGGTAGAGTGAAATCATTGGCCGAAGCAGCACGTGAGGGAGGTTTAAGTTAGAACTAACGATTTGGAGCTTAAAGATAGGCTTGTAAAAGTAAATCGTGTTACAAAGGTTACAAAAGGTGGACGTACTTTCACTTTCGCCGCTATTGTAGTGGTTGGTAACGAAAACGGTATTGTTGGTTACGGTTTGGGAAAAGCAAACGAGGTATCGGTTGCAGTTTCCAAGGGTGTGGAAGATGCCAAGAAAAACCTTATAAAAGTTCCTGTTTACAAAGGAACTATTCCTCATGCACAGGTTGCAAAATTCGGTGGTGCCGATGTGTTGATTAAACCTGCTTCGAGTGGTACGGGAGTAAAGGCCGGTGGTGCTATGCGCGCCGTTTTGGAAAGTGTTGGTATAAAAGACGTTCTTGCAAAGTCAAAAGGTTCTTCTAACCCTCACAATCTCGTAAAGGCTACTTTCAAAGCACTTTCTATGCTCAGGGACGTTCACAGCGTATCTCAGTATAGGGGTGTTGATGTTAACACTGTATTTAACGGTTAATAAAACATTCTTTGAGATGAAAATAAAAGTAACTCAAGTCCGCAGCAAAATTGGCTGGCCCAAAGATCAAAAGGCTACTCTTGAGTCTTTGGGTTTAAGAAAAATAGGACAAAGTGTCGTTTTGGAAGACAATCCTTGTAATTTGGGAAAGGTCAACAAAGTTAGACACCTTTTGAAAATTGAAAATATTAACGAATAATATTATTTAAAGAAATGAACTTGTCAAATTTAAGACCTGCAAAAGGTTCTACACATACCAAAAAAAGATTGGGAAGAGGACAAGGTTCGGGCTGGGGTGGTACTTCGACAAGAGGTCATAAAGGTGCCAAATCTCGTTCGGGTTATTCTCATAAAGTAGGTTTTGAAGGTGGTCAAATGCCTCTTCAAAGACGCGTTCCTAAATTCGGGTTCAACAACGTTAATAGGGTAGAGTACAGAATTGTAAATATTTCTGATTTGGAGGCTCTCGCTGAAAAACTTGATATCGTTGACATTAATGTTGAAGTTATGCATCAAGCGGGACTCGTTTCCAAAAATGACATTGTAAAAGTATTAGGTAAAGGTAAACTTACTAAAAAATTAAACGTTACCGCAAATGCTTTTTCAAAGTCAGCAGAAGAGGCTATTAAAGCCTTGAACGGAACTGTTAATACGTTGTAAAATTATTTTTTTGATGAAAAACTTTATTCAGACACTTAAAAACATTTATAGAATCGAAGATCTTCGTAATAGGATACTCGCTACGTTGGCTTTGGTGTTGGTATATAGGGTAGGAGCGCATATCGTGCTTCCTGGAATTGACCCTAATCAACTCCAAAACCTTTCGGAGCAGACCAAAGACGGAATTATGTCGCTTCTTAATATGTTTTCCGGCGGTGCTTTTGCCAATGCATCTATCTTTGCATTAGGTATTATGCCTTACATTACGGCATCAATCATTGTGCAACTTTTGGGTATGGCAGTACCGTATTTCCAAAGGCTTCAAAGAGACGGTGAGAGCGGAAGACGAAAGATTAATAGAATTATCAGACTTCTGACAGTTTTGGTTCTTTTTGTTCAGGCTCCAAGTTATCTTATAAATTTGCATTATCAACTTCCTGATTCTGCATTTTTAGCCTCAGGCTTTTGGGGATTTACCTTCCCGTCAGTGATTATTCTGACGGCTGGTACCATGTTTATTATGTGGCTGGGTGAACGTATCACTGATAAGGGTATCGGAAACGGTATTTCTTTGCTGATTATGATTGGTATCATAGCAAGATTCCCGTTCGCTTTGGGTGCTGAGGTAGCATCTAAATTTGGTGAAACGGCCGGTGGTGGAGCAATCGTGTTGATTGTTGAACTTGTTGCTCTTTTGATGGTCTTCGTAGTTTCCATACTTCTTGTACAAGGTACTCGTAAAATTCCTGTACAATACGCAAAGAGAATCATCGGTAATAAACAATACGGTGGTGTAAGACAGTATATTCCTTTGAAGGTAAATGCTGCTGGTGTTATGCCTATCATTTTTGCACAAGCCTTAATGTTTATTCCTCTTATGTTTACCCATTTTAACTCTGAAGTTACCTCTGGTATTGCGTCGGCTTTCGCTGATTTTACTGGATTTTGGTACAATTTTACTTTTGCTCTGTTGGTGATTGTGTTTACGTATTTTTATACTGCTATTACATTTAGTCCTCAACAAATGGCAGAAGATATGAAAAAACGGGGTGGATACATTCCGGGTGTAAAACCGGGTAAGAAAACGGTTGAATTTTTGGATGATATTATGTCAAGAATTACTCTTCCGGGTTCTATCTTTTTGGCTTTGATTGCTATCCTGCCCGTCTTTGCGATACTTTGCCATGTCAACAATCAGTTTGCGCAGTTTTATGGAGGTACATCCTTGTTGATTATGGTTGGTGTAATTTTGGACACCCTTCAACAGATTGAGTCTCACCTTTTGATGCGCCATTATGACGGTCTTATGAAAACAGGTCGTATTAAAGGTAGAACTGGAGGTCAGGCTGCTGCTCTGTAAAGGCAATGTTTCAAGTTGCAAAAGTTATACGTAAATGATTTAGAAATTAGTTATTTTTCCGCTGAGTAGTTTTTTTTTAGGACTGCTGGCGGAAAAATAATATAATTTTTAATAAAAACTTAAAATAAAAAATTATTATAAGTTTTGCAATTTGATGATAATGTTTTAATTTTGCGGCACAAAATAGATAGATATGGCAAAACAAGACTTAATTGAAAAAGACGGTAAAATTACCGAAGCACTCTCTAATGCTATGTTTAGGGTTGAACTTGAGAATGGACACAAGATTATTGCTCATATTTCGGGCAAAATGAGGCAACATTATATTAGGATTCTTCCTGGCGACAAAGTGAGAGTTGAAATGTCCCCGTATGATTTGTTGAAGGGACGTATATCGTTTAGATATAAATAATTGAAAAAACATAAAAAAAATGAGAGTTAGAACATCAGTTAAAAAAAGATCGGCTGATTGCAAAGTTGTAAGAAGAAAAGGTAGAGTTTATATTATATGTAAATCTAATCCTAAATTTAAGCAACGTCAAGGTTAATTTTTTTTAAAGTATTTTGCTTTCGTAATTTTTTATATTAAATTTGCGCGTTGCAAAATCAAATAATTTGTATAAAAAAATAGTATAAAACAATGGCAAGAATTGTTGGTGTAGATTTACCCAAAAACAAGCGCGGAGAAATCGGTCTTACCTATATTTTCGGTATTGGTCGTCCGAGAGCAAATCAAATTCTCAAAGAAGCCGGTATTGATAGGGATATCAAAGTTCAAGATTGGAATGATGATCAAATCGCTAAAATCCGTCAGATTATTAATGACAACTACAAGGTAGAAGGAGAATTGCGTTCTGAAGTTACAATGAATATCAAACGTCTGATGGATATCGGATGTTATAGAGGTATTCGTCATCGTAACGGTTTGCCTGTAAGAGGTCAGAAGACTAAAAATAACGCTCGTACGCGTAAGGGTAAGAAAAAGACCATAGCAAACAAAAAAGTAGCTACTAAAAAATAATGCTTCTTAAGTAAAAAAAAGAAAATGGCACAAAAAAGTAAAGTAACGAGAAAGAGAGTTGTTAAAGTTGAGGCTGTGGGTGAGGCTCATATCCATTCTTCTTTCAACAATATTATAATCTCTTTGACCAACGCTTCGGGGGAAGTCATTTCTTGGGCATCAGCCGGAAAAATGGGCTTCAAAGGTTCTAAAAAGAACACTCCCTATGCAGCGCAGATGGCGGCAACAGAATGTTCAAAGACTGCCTTTGATTTAGGACTCAGGAAGGTGAAAGTATATGTAAAAGGTCCAGGCTCTGGTCGTGAGGCTGCTATACGTTCTATTCATACCTCCGGGGTGGAAGTAGTTGAAATTATTGATGTAACACCTTTACCTCATAACGGTTGCAGACCTGCAAAGAGAAGAAGGGTTTAATAATGTTTTAACAAAAAAAAGTTTAAGAAAATGGCAAGATATACAGGTCCTAAATCTAAAATTGCAAGAAAATTCGGTGAACCTATTTATGGTACCGACAAATATTTGGACAGAAAAGGCTATCCTCCCGGACAACACGGTCAAGAAAAGAAACGTAAAAAAATGTCTGAGTACGGTACTCAGTTGAAAGAAAAACAAAAAGCAAAATACACTTACGGCCTTCTTGAGCGTCAGTTTTCAAATCTTTTTGAAAAGGCTTCAAGAGCAAACGGTGTTACTGGTGAGGTTTTGATTCAACTTCTTGAAAGCCGTCTTGACAATGTTGTTTACCGTTTGGGTATTGCGCCTACAAGACCAGCAGCAAGACAACTTGTTTCTCATAGACATATAGTTGTGAATGGCAAAGTTTGTGGTATTCCTTCTTATCATGTAAAAGCAGGTGATATCGTAGGTGTTAGAGAAAAGTCTAAATCTTTGGAAGTAATAGTTAATGCTTTGCAGGGTGCTAACCGTTCTCGTTTTAGTTGGCTTGAATGGGATTCTGCTCAGATGGCAGGAAAATTTATGAATGTTCCCGCAAGAGAAGATGTTCCTGAAAATATTAAGGAACAACTCATTGTCGAACTTTACTCTAAATAATATTTATATCGGCGGACACTTATTTGGTTTTTACCTTTTTGTGTCCTTACCGTTTTTTTTTACCGGAAAAAAATAAATTAAAATAATTCAAATGGCAATATTAGCTTTTCAAAAGCCCGACAAGGTAGTGATGTTGGAGTCGGACGATACTTTCGGCAAGTTTGAGTTCCGCCCTCTCGAACCGGGTTTCGGCATAACAATCGGCAATGCGTTAAGGCGCATACTTCTTTCTTCATTGGAAGGTTTCGCCATAACCTCTATCCGTATTGAGGGTGTTGACCACGAGTTTTCTACAATTCCGGGCGTAATTGAGGATGTAACCGAAATAATTCTGAATATCAAAAAGATACGTTTCAAACAGATAGTTGACGGGCAAAATTTTGAAAAGGCAGTTATAACAATCAGTAATCAGGAACAATTTAAGGCAGGTGATATTGAGAAATTCTTGACTAATTTCAAAATTTTGAATCCTAATCAGTTGATTTTCAATATCGACCCTTCCAAAAAACTTACTATGGAGATTACTATCAACAAGGGTAGAGGATATGTTCCGGCTGATGAAAATAAAATTGCCGACAGCGAAATCGGTGTTATTGCGGTTGATTCTATTTATACTCCTATTAGAAACGTTAAATACGTTACTGAAAATTACAGGGTTGAGCAGAAAACCGACTACGAAAAATTGATTATTGAGGTTTTAACTGACGGTTCAATACAACCAAAAGAAGCCTTGAAAGAGGCTGCTAAAATCTTGATTCATCATTTTATGTTGTTCTCTGACGAGAAGATTACAATTGATTCTACTGAGCAGGCTGGCGGTGAAGAGTTTGATGAGCAGATTCTCCACATGCGTCAACTCCTTAAAACTAAACTTGTGGATTTGGATCTTTCGGTTAGAGCACTTAATTGCTTGAAAGCCGCTGACGTTGAAACTCTTGCAGAACTCGTTGTTTTCAACAAGAATGACTTATTGAAGTTCCGCAATTTCGGTAAAAAATCTCTTACCGAACTTGACGATTTGCTCGCAAATCTTGACTTGAGTTTCGGTATGGATATTTCAAAATACAAACTTGATAAAGAATAACTTTAAGAGCAGTGATGCTCCAAAAAAATAAAAAACGATGAGACATAGAGATACAATAAACCATTTAGGCAGAAAATACGGTCATAGAAAATCTATGCTTACAAATATGGCCGTATCATTGATTTTCGCCAAAAGAATCAATACTACGGTGGCTAAAGCAAAAGAACTCCGTACTTTTATTGAGCCTATTTTGACGGCTTCCAAAGTTGAAGTTACATACGCTGAATCTAATGCTAAATCCGACGAGGAGAAAGTAGCATTCAAAGTAAAACGTATGGCTAATCACAGACTTATTTTCTCAAGATTAAGAGATAAAAAGGCTGTTAAGGCTTTGTATGAGACTGTTACACCGAAAATTTTTGATCGTCCGGGCGGTTATACTCGTATTTTGAAAACGGGTTTCCGTTTAGGTGATAACGCTAAAACTTGTCTTATAGAACTTGTTGACTTCAATGAGAACTATACACAGTCGAAAAGCGGTGCAACAAAGGCTACTAAAAGCACTCGCCGTTCAAGAAAGAAAAAAACTACAACAGAAAATGCTTCTGCTCCAGAGGCTAAAGAAACCAAAGCAGAATAGTTTTTTGTTGAACACAAATTCAAAAGGGACGTTTCAATTTTTGAATACGTCCCTTTCTTTTTGTCTGCTATACAAAATTAAAGTTCTAACCTTTAACTTTGCAAAATTGTGGAAAACATTTTGATTTTTTTGTAGTTAAAACACGTAATTTTGTATAAAGGTTTTACGTAAAATTTTTTTTTAGTGTTTTGCGTAAAACCTTTGCGTGTTTCTTAAATATCTCTTATTACATCGTCAACTAAAACCTTTGTAGGATTGCCAGAAAGCCTTTCTATTTTCGTCCCTGACTTGTTAACCGTAATTTTTAAAACATTGTCTTTGTGCCGTATTTTAAATGAATATGATTGCCATTTTTGTGGTAATGTTGCGTTGAAGGATAGCATTGAATCTTTAACTCTCATGCCGCCAAAACCTTGTACAATCGTCATCCATGTACCTCCCATTGATGTTATATGACAACCATCGCAGGTGTCGTTGTTGTAATCGTCAAGGTCAAGACGCGAAGCATTGAGATAGAATTGATATGCCTTGTCGTAAAGCCCAACTTTCGCCGCAATAATATTATGAATGCAACTTGATAACGACGATTCATGGACAGTAAATTGTTCGTAAAACTCAAAATTACGCTTTATGGTTTCTGTATCAAATTGATTTTCAAAGAAATAAATACCTTGTAAAACGTCTGCTTGCTTTATGTAGCAACTGCGCAAAATTCTGTCCCATGACCAAT
Organism: uncultured Bacteroidales bacterium; assembly: GCA_905233995.1. Lineage (GTDB taxonomy): Bacteria > Bacteroidota > Bacteroidia > Bacteroidales > UBA3824 > UBA3824. Next base: position 9,399 of record CAJOGF010000030.1, read on the forward strand.
GCTGATTAATCGGTCTTACTTTTGCATCAAGTTTTGAAACAGGAATCAATTCTTTGTCCATAAAACCGTCATTTTGAATGAATACTTTTCGCTTTTCATCGTAACCAAGATACATGTTTTGAATGATTTGCTGCCATTTTTCGGTTTCTTTTTCGTCGAAATTGCACTCTTTTTTTATGCGCTCATAGTCGTTTGGTGAGTTTTTCTTAACGTAGTCTATCGCCTCAATTGTATACTTTAGGTTTTGTACTGCTGAAAACGACGTATACCAATTGTTGTTGACATTATTTTCGTATTCGTTAGGACCTGTTACGCCAAGCATGACGTATTTTTGTTTTTCCTCTGAAAAATTTACTCTCTGTGCCCAAAATCTTGAAATGCCTATTAAAACCTCTAAACCGTATTGAGAAAGATATTCTTTCTCTCCAGTGTAGTCTATGTAAATCCTTATTGCATTGGCAATTGCAGCGTTTCGGTGAATTTCTTCAAAAGTAATTTCCCATTCGTTATGACATTCCTCGCCGTTTGCTGTTACCATCGGATATAGTGCTGCTCCGTTTGTAAATCCAAGTTTTTCAGCGTTTTCAATTGCTTTTTTAAGATGTTTCCAACGGTAGACAAGAAGAGAATGTGCTACTTTTTTATCAGCAGTTGATAAGTAGAACGGCAGGCAATAAGCCTCTGTGTCCCAGTAAGTTGTACCGCCGTATTTTTCACCTGTGAAACCTTTAGGTCCTATGTTTAGTCTTTCGTCTTTGCCAGTGTAGGTTTGATTGAGTTGAAAAATATTAAATCTTATGCCTTGTTGTGCTGCAATGTCGCCTTCAATTACGATGTCAGATTCTTTCCATTTTTCGTCCCAAGCGTTTTCTTGCTCTTTTAGAAGTAATTCAAAGCCTGATTGTGCCGCTGAATTTAATACTTCAAGCGTTTTATTTAAAATCTCGTCTTCGTTATAATACATAGTTGACGTTACTGCAGCATATTTTATAAACGTAAAAACTTTACCTTCAGTAAGTTCAATGCTGTATTTTTTTGCGGCAAATTTTTCTTTTAAAACTTTTTCTTCCGCTAAAAAAAGTAATGAATGTTTTACAGCAGAGCAAACCCGAAATTTTGTTTTTTTGGTTTCTGCAATAACGTAAATATCTTTGTCAGCGGCCTTTGAAATTTCTGTCCAAAATTTTTCGTCATAGTTTGAGTCTTCGTTTTTTATGTCTGCGTCAACTCCTGAAATTATTAATGCTGATGACGTAAAATTTAGAGGTTTAATAGTATATTTTAATGCTGCGATTTCGTCTCTATGTATTGACAAAAATCTTGTTGCATGTATTTCTAATTGTCTTCCGCTCTGAGTTTCAGCGGTAAACGACCTTTCCAAAACTCCGCGTTTCAAATCTAAAACACGGCTGAAGTTTTCTACTTTGCATTTGCTTAGGTCTAATTTTTCAGCGTTATCACCTATTAACAATTCAAAACTTAGCCAGTCGGGAGCGTTCAGCATTTTTGCAAAATATTCTGGATAACCATTTTTCCACCAGCCTACGCGGGTTTTGTCGGGATAGTAAACGCCTGAAACATAGTTACCTTTGAGTGTTTGTCCAGAATACCCTTCTTCAAAATTGCCCCTTTGACCAAATTTTCCGTTGCCAAGAGAGAAAATACTTTCTGAGATTTTGTTGTACTTAGGATGAAAATCTTCTTCGATGATTTTCCAAGGGTCGTATTTTATATAATTTTTCATCTTTAAAAAATTTGTTTGTAAAAAATATCCTTAACTAATAACCAAATTACGTTGCAATTTTAAAGGATTTAAAAACAATTTTGCTGAAAATTTATCATAAAATACATAAAAAAAATGCGCAAACGATTGCAAAACTTAAATAATGCGTGCCATTTTTACACTTTATCGAAATAATTTACACTAACTTAATACTAATGTTAAAATCCGACGGTTAAGTTAATTGTACTTTACAAACTATGGTGTTATATTTTATAAGTATGCTTTACTTTTTTGTTTTTTTGAATATTGGATTAACAAAAAAGTTATGTATTTTTAATACTGATTTTTAGATGTTTGCAGATAAATAAAAGAATAAATGGTAAAAAAATGCAAAAAAATGTTGATATTGTTAAAAAAATGTCCTATCTTCGCAAATGAAGATTTATACGGAATAATTGAATTGATTTAATTAATCGAATTTAACTTTATTTTTACTTAACATAACCAAATTACATTTTTTATGAGAAAACTATTTTTACTGGGATTGTTTATTATGCTAATCCCGTTTGCGTTGAGTGCACAGAATATCCGAGTTTCGGGTAAAGTACTCGATGCAGACAGTGAACCTTTACCGGGAGTAAACGTTGTTCAGACGGGTACTACCAACGGTACGATTACTGACATTGACGGTAATTATTCTATTGAAGTTCCGTCAGATGCATCTCTCACATTTTCGTACATTGGATATAACAACCATGTAGAGAATGTTAACGGCCGCACCTCTTTACCGCCGATTACACTTAAATCAGATGACAAAGAAATTGAACAAGTCGTAGTAGTGGGCTACGGTACAATGAAGAAATCCGACGTTTCTGGTTCGGTTGCTTCGGTTGATACCAAAGACATGATGAAACGTGCCCCAGTTAATGTTAACCAAGGTTTGCAGGGGGCTGCTGCCGGCGTTATGGTTACCGCTCAAGACGGTTCGCCTGAAGGTAAATCTCAGGTTCGTATCCGTGGTGTTGCTACCATCAACGGTTCTGCACAGCCTTTGTATGTGGTAGATGGTATTCAGGTTGGTACTAATGCAGACTTTTTGAACCCTGCTGATATTGAGTCAATGGAAGTTTTGAAAGACGCTTCTGCAACAGCAATTTATGGTGCTGCTGGTGCTAACGGCGTTATCATGATTACCACAAAACACGGTGAAAAAGGTAAAGCAAGATTTGATTTTTCTGCTGACTTCGGTATTCAAACTTTAGCATATAAATTAGACGTTCTTGATGTTGACGAGTATGCTGCATTTGTACGTCAGACACGTGAAAACGATGGTTTGCAATTATATAATCAAATTTGGGATGCTCAATACGATGGTCAACGTAATTCAATAGATTGGCAGGATCAATTAACTGATGCTGCTTTGAAACAACAATATACAATGTCGGTTTCTGGTGGAACAGAAAAAAGTCAAACAAGTTTTTCTGCATCTTACTTGAAAAACAATGGTATTATTGTAAATTCTGCATACGAAAGATTAACCGCTCGTGTTAACAACAAAACAAAAGTTACTGATTTCTTGGAAGTAGGCGGCGACATCAACTATGTTTATACAAAGAGCCACGGAGCTTACGGTCGTCAAGGTAACACATTCAATCTTTCTTCACAAAGAGACTTGGCTTTCTTGTCTCCTTCAATGGACTACATCGACGGAAATGGAAATCTTCAGCATGTATATGTAGTAAATCCAGATGGTACATACGGTCTTGGTCTTTTAGGAAAAGATGCTAATGAATTTCAGGCTGCAACCTTAAACAACCCTTACGCTATAGTTCAGGAAAATAATGCAGACAATAGATCTAACCGTGTATTTACTTCAGCATACGCTCAGATTAACATTGTTAAAGGTTTAACTTTTAAAACCGTAGGTTCTTTTAACTTCTACTCTTCTGATGGTAACAACTTCACTTATTTGCAAAAACGTTATAATATTATGAACGGTGAATATTGGGATGCTTACGACACAGAACGTGATGTTTATGCTAATGGGCATAAGGTTGCTACAGGTGATGTTCCTAAGGAAGCAACCATTAATTCTTTCAGCATCAATCAAAGTCAGTCTTCTACAGTAGGTATTGAAAACTATTTCAACTACACATGGAAAAATGACATTATGAACATCAATGTTATGATTGGTCAAGAGGCCTCAAACTCTTGGGGTGAATGGGTTAGCGCAAGCACTCAAGGTTTTAAATTAGAAACACAACGTCAAATAGACTTATCTAATGATACTAAAAATGGTAATGGTGGTTGCAATGCAAAAGTTAGAGGCGTATCTTACTTTGGACGTATCACATACGGTCTTTTTGATAAATATGTTTTAACAGCAACTATTCGTCGTGATGGTTCTTCTAACTTTGGTTCTGGTAATCGTTTTGGTACATTCCCATCTGCTGCATTAGCATGGAGAATTTCTCAAGAAGATTTCTTGAAAGACAATGATATTATCTCTAACTTAAAACTTCGTCTTGGTTGGGGTCAGACAGGTAACTCTGGTGGTGCAACCAATTTATCAACTTCTCAAGTTGCAATGACAACTTACAACGGAAAACAACTCCTTTATGGTTTCTATCAACAAGATGGTGGCATGGGTCTTTTCGGTAATGGTATTAGCACTACTACTATTGGCGGCAAAGTTGTTGTTGTTGATTCAGATCTTAAATGGGAAACCAACGAACAAACCAATATTGGTATTGATTTAGGTTTGTTGCAAGGACAAATCAACATTACTGCTGATTACTTCATTCGTAAGTCAAAAGATCTTCTTTTAACAAGAAACTATGCAGCTTCTTCTCAAGTTCAATCTATTTACACCAATTATGGTGAAATAGAAAACAAAGGTTTTGAGTTCCAAGTAAATTGGCAAAAACGTGTACACGATTGGAATTTTAGCGCAACCTTCACTGGTTCTACTTTGAAAAATAAAGTAAAGAAGATGGGTGATCCTCAGTTCTTTACCAACGACCACGGAACCAACGACCCTGCTATGACTAACAACGATGGTACCAACCAAGGTTGTATTGGTGCAGCATCAGGTTATAAATGGGGCGACCACTCAGTTGCTATGGAAGGTGAAGCAGTTGGTTCTTACTATGGCTATGTTGTTGAAGGTATTTTCCAAAGTCAAGCAGAAATTGATGCTCTTCAAACAACAGTAGAAAATCCTGATGGTACTACAAGCATTGTAAACTATCAGTTTGCAACAAAAGACGACCACGGTGATGAATGTACATTGCCTGGCGACTTCAAATACAAAGACCTTGATGGTGACGGCAAAATTACAGAAGCCGACCGTACTGTTCTTGGTAATGGTTTCCCGAAATTTAACTATGGTATCAATTTGAATGTTTCATGGAAAAATTTTGACTTCTCTCTTTATGGATACGGAGTTGCTGGTTTAGATCTTCTCTCTTATTCTGCAATGCGTTTGTCTGTAGCATACATTGGTGATGATGGTTGCTTACCTAATACTTTGAAAGATAATGATTTTTGGACACCAACCAACACAGGAGCAGATCTTCCTCGTGCAACGTTAACTGATGGTAACTGGAATAGAAGAGTTTCTTCTGCATGGGTTAAAAAAGCTGATTATTTCAAACTCAGCAATATTCAAATCGGTTATACTTTCGATAGACAAGTTATTGAACATTTGAAACTGACAAATGCAAGAGTATACTTTGCTATTTCTAACTTAGCATTATTCTCTAAATACAAAAAGTATGGTGATCCTGAGTGCGGTCAAGGCTGCGTTCTTTACACTGGATTGGATACTGGACGTTATCCTAATCCGAGAACATACCAATTTGGAGTTAGTTTCTCATTCTAATTTAACTTATAATTATAACAAAAGAATAATATGAAAAAAATAAATAAAATATTGGCATTGGCTCTCGCTTCGGGAGTAATGTTAACAACTCAATCATGTAAGGAAGACTTCTTAGATGTTGACCATTACGACATCTTGGGTGCTGACTACATTAGTTCATCTGACGAAGGTATGGAGGATGGTTTGTTAGCTTGCTATTCCAACATGAATCAATTGATTAACGAAGATTCAATGAAACCATGGCTTTGGTTGGCAGGACATCCAACAATGGATACCCAAGCAACAGGCTGGGATAAATCATGGTTAACTCAAGACTGGGCTGCCGATCAAGGCGAACTCTACGACGAATGGAAACGTCTATATGATGGAATATCGCTTTGCAATAGCATCTTGCAGCAATGCGACGAGGCTGAAAGTGCTGGTACTCTTTCAAATGATTTGATTACACGTGCAAGGGCAGAGGCAAGGGCTCTTAAAGGTTTCTATTTGTTCCTTTGCTGCCAAACTTGGGGCAATGTTCCTATTCCTCAAATAGGTGCTTCTGTTGATGAGTTACCGGATAATGGAGGAGAAGCAGGCAATGCTGTTGCTGCTCTTGAGCAAGTTATTTCAGATTTAACATTTGCAGCCGACAATTTGGATTGGAAACCATATAACGGACAATATGGTCGTGTAACAAAAGGTATGGCAAAAGCATTTTTGGCTGAAGCGTATCTTTGGAAAGCATATCGTCAAGGCAATCCGAGTGGTGCTGGCACAGAAGTAGAAGCTGCTAAAAATGCCTTAAAAGACATCATTGATTCTGGAACATACCAATTACAGGAAAGTTTCACTACTTTGTTTGATCCTTTGGCATGGAACAAAGAGTCTATTTGGGAAGAAGTAATGGACGAAGGTGATAAAAGTAATCAATGGAGTGGTTACCATACAAATGCTCACGGTTGGACAGATAACTATGCTGCTAATCCTAATGGAAACAGCGGCTGGGGTACACTTTACCTTTCTTGGGAATGGTATACTTGCTATGAAAAAGGTGACAAACGTCGCGATGCTTCTGCATGTACTGTTGAAATTGAAAACTGGGGTGATTATAAAGACAGAATCACAGATGAACTGCTTTCAGTTTCTGCTAAATCGGATTATTGTCATGGTAAAAATCCGTATTTGAACGATGTTAAGAGTGATCAGAAAAAATACCATTGTAATACAGGTGGAGACCGTGCGCCTTCTGTTTGGTCGCTTAAATGGTGGAGAACTGGTCAGAATACATGGTGGTCTAACATTTGGAGTCCTGCTCACGTTTATTGGAAACGTTATGCAGATGTTCTTTTAACATACGCTGAATGTTGTTTCCGTACAGGCGATGCTACAACAGGTTGGGATTATGTAAACCAAGTTCGTAAACGTGCTTTTGGAGATTTGGAAGATGGCAAAGAAGCAGCTTTGACTACAAAATATCTCCAATATTACAAAGACTATGCTGCTAAAGAATCTGGTAACGCAGGAACATACGGTGTTGATCATTACACTGATTATCCAATTCCTTTTGGTTCTAATATGGCTGATTATGTTGATGGCGAAACTTACTACGAAACAGTTAAAACAAAACTTGGGTTCAATCTTGAAACATGGCAAGTTGCAATGATTCAAGAACGTCGTAAAGAGTTCAACGCAGAATGGACATTAGCACCAGCATTACATCGTGCAGGTCTTTTGGCAGAGCATATTGCACGCAACTATCCAAAAGACAATACTCCTATTAGTGCTCTTGATGAATATCCTTGGACTCCTCGTTCATACGATTATAGTGAGGAAAAGATGAATTTCCCAATTCCTGCTCAGGAACTTATAAGAAATCCTAATTTGACACAAAACAAGGCTTATAGATAGTCTTTTATAGAGATTTGATATGTGGCTGCAACTCAAAAGGGTTGCAGCCTTTTTTTATATTAGTTTTGTGGAATTTAGTCGAATTCACAATTTTAAAACTTCGTCTTCTGTTAACTTGGTCGCTTGAGCGATTTCAGCAATAGTCATTTTACCTAATGCTTTTAAAATGCGTGCAGTTTTGCTTGGCGTTCACCTTCGGCAAGACCTTCAGCAAGTCCTTCCGCGCGACCTTCAGCAAGACCTTCGGCGCGACCTTCTTCGCGACTTCTTTTTTGAGCGTATGCTAAAATGTTCTTATTATCTCGATAAATTTTTAAATCCTTGTCATATTTTCTGCGCTGACTCTCTGTCAAGTTTGCTATTTGTGCAAATTTGCCTAATTGTGCAAAAATCGAATTTTTCGCAGTCCAAGGTATTGTGTCTAATAATATATAAATCCAACGGTCAAAATTTGTTTCACATTCTTCTTCCGACTTGTTAAATAGAGGAAGTTGTAAGTAGATTAGTTTTATCTTATCAGAAAGAACTTCTCGCCCTTTAGTAGTAGTTTTACATAATTGAACGTCAGTTCTAAACTCGTCTAACCCGTCGAGTTTGAAGTTCATAAAGGCTACAAAATAAACGGCTTTGAAATTAAAATCCCAATCACCTTTTACGCCTTGTCTCACAATCGCTTGAGATGTATAATAAAGACTTCGCTCTATAAAATACTCTTGAGACCTATTTTGCATTTCAACTATGATTTTGTCCTTTTTGTCTGTCTCGCACAAAATATCGTATATCAAGCCTCTGTCTTTTTTATAAATTCTCGGTTTTTCCTTGTCAAGAAAAGTAACGTCTTTGATTTTTTCTTTACCCTCCAAAAGGTTGTTCAAAAAATCTATCAGCAAAGGTTTACTCATTTCTTGACCAAACAAGATTTTAAAACCAGTATCTGTAAATGGGTCAACATATTTTCCCATGATAATATGATTATTTTTTTTTGAATAATCAAAACAAAAAGCAATATTTTTTACAATGCAGATTCTTGAAGATTTGCAAGCGTGTGGATTTATAAAAAAATACAATTATATTGGTTTGAAAGAAAATAAAGCAATATTTCAACTAATTGATATTTGCTATTGACCAAGGATTATGAAGCAAAATTAAGGGATTAAATTGCTTGTTTTGTCGCCGAAAATAAAACAAAAAAATCAGTTTGCCTTGTGTTGATAAACGCTTTTGGACTCAAACAAAATACACATTCTGATTTAATTCAAAACGTCTTGACTATCAACGATTTATTAAAGAGTAAATTTTAATTTGCGTTCAAACTGCGCCAAAACTTCAAAAAAAAATCAAATTTTGGCGCACTGTGAACGCAAAAATTAATCAAATAAATTATCCATTATTATTTCTTTTTGACATATTGACGAATGTTTGTTTTGCAAAACGCCGTATGTTGTTATAAAAGTATTAACCAAATTTTTTTTCGTGCCTACTGCCTCTCTAAATGTTGACATTCTTTCTCTTAAAGCCTCTGAATATTCTTTTGTTATTGAGTATTTTTCGATTGAAAATTTGATTTCGCATAGATTTATTATTCTGTCGGCTCTATCTATTATTAAATCGATTTGCAACTCATTATTTCGCCATACTGTGGCTTTTGTGTTAATGCCCGAAATCCCTAATGCTTTCTTAATTTGTTCTAAATGAGTTAGGCAAATGAGTTGAAAAGAAAATCCTTGCCATGAATTTATGCTTGGAGTGTTAAGATTATTCGACCAAAATTTTTTATCTTTAAAATCATTATTTTCGATAAAACGAAAGAAAAAAAGCGTATAAAAATCAGATAATCTGTAAATCGTATCGTTTGTTTTTTTGTTAAAGCGTGTATATCCAATAATGAAGTCGCTTTTTTCAAGATTGCTTAACATTTTTGTAAGCGTATTGCCTTGAATGTTCGTTTTTTTGATGATTTCTTGACGTGTAAGCCCCGCTTTTTTATCGGATAATGCTTTTACAATTGTGATGTATTTTTCAGCATTAGAAAAGGGCGTATTGAATAATTCGTCAAATTCAATTTTTAACATTCCTTTTTTAGAAAAACATAGTTCATCAATATTTTGAGAAAGCGAAAGGTTATTATTCAAAAGTTGCAAATAAAACGGTACACCGCCCAAAATCATATATGCTTGTACAATAGTATACCTATCCCAATTAAAATTGTTTTTTTCAAAAAAATCTTCTGTTTCTTTTAGGGTAAATGGTTCAAGAAAAATTTGACATGTTATTCTATTGTGCAAACCGCCTTGATTTTCAATAAGTTTGTCATTTATCCATGAAGTTGCAGAGCCTGACGCAATTAGCATTATGTCATCTCTTTGTGTAGCCCATGAGTTCCAAAAATATTCAAATGCTTTTATAAATTTTGAATTGTGGGTATCAATCCATGGCATTTCGTCCAAAAATATTATTTTTTTTCTGTTTTCTGACAGCGATTCAATGTAGTTTTCGAGTTGAGAAAAAGCATCAAACCAGTTTTGTAAATTGACTTCTAAGGCAGATTTTGAAAACTTTTTTAGCGTTTTGGAAAACATCATAAGTTGCTCTTTATTAGTTAAATTGTGTCCTCCTGTGTAGTAAAAGTCAAAACTATTTTTGTAGACTGAGTTTATTAGAAATGTTTTACCAATTCTTCGTCTTCCCGAAATTATTATGAACTCCGACCTTTTGCTGTCGTAACAGGATTTTAGTTTTTTTATCTCTTCTTGTCGTCCAATTAGTTCATTCATAATCTTTTAAATTAAAATTTATGTTGCAAATATAATACTTTTTTTTTAGAACTGCAACCAAAACATACACTTTTACCCCCACTTTTGGTTGCAGTTCTTTCTTTCATATCAACCAAAACATATACCTTTACCCCCACTTTTGGTTGCGGTTTCATATAAAATTAACTACAAAAAAGGCTGTTTAAATGTTCAAACAGCCTTGAAAATATATCGAAGAATGTTAGATTCTTTTTATGTCCCTCTATTTTAAAGAATTGTGCAAACTTCGACTTTTTTGGTATATATAAAAACCTTTTTAAAATTTTCTTTTTTCTTGTTGTTGTGCTTTTGCATATAGGTCATCATCGGTGTGCCACATGTTATTTTCCCATTTTTGGATTCTGGCACCTACTTTAGAATAAATTTTTTTACCCGTTTGGTAATCTGTATAGTAGCACCATTTTGAAAATTCGTTGTCAACTTTCGCGTTTCGTTTTATTGCCTTTCGTAGCGAACTTGTTAAAAATGCGCTTATTCCTTTACTATAAATAAAGTGCGCAACGGCCAATTTTCGGCTTCCTTTGAGTTGCGGAGTGTATTTACATGTAAGATTATAGGCTGCGTTAAAATCTGCCCTTAAAAGGCTATCTGCAAACTCTTTTGAAATTTTTTCGGCGAACACTTCGCCTTTTTTTATTACGTGTCCGTAACCTATTGTTCTTCTACCAGAAACACATGTATATTCTTTTCCTCCGGCGTAGCCTTCGTGTGCTTTTATGAAATCAATTACTTTTTCGTAATTTTCCGTTTCACTATGCGTCAACTCTTTTTCTAAGTCAAATTTTTCTGGTTTAAACGATTGAACCAATTCTGTGTCTGATTCGCATTTTTCTGACATCAGCCTTGTTGTGGGCATTCCGACCAAAAAAACAGGCACCAAAACTAATGATGCAATCAATTTTTTCATATAAATTATTTTTTTTCATAAAATTCTGCTTTTTTAACTTTTTTTGGGACATTTGTTATTAGAGCAGATTTTATGATTTGTTAGCAATCAAAGCAATATATTTTTATAATTTCGATTGTTTTATATATACCAAATTTCAGTAATAAAAGTTTGCCGGTCTTTCATACTAAAAAATATACTGCTTAGGTCACCATTTTGATGACGGTGCAAAGGTCGAAAGTTTTTTTTGTTAGACAAAATTTTTTTGAAAGAAAAGTATATAATACTTTACTATATGACTATATTGCGATTATTATTGTTAAAATCCCATTTATAAAAGTAAAGTTGTAAAATGTATAATAGTTTACAATATGAAATGTATATATTACATTAAAAATATATTTTTGTTTATCCTTATATTAAGAATTGTTTAAGAAGTTAGTTATTTAGAATTAATATAAATTATTTTGAGTATTTTCCGAGGTCATTCAACTTTACCCACCAATTAAAAAACACATCGTATGTAACAATATTTTCCCCAAACTGCTTGATATAAGCGTCTTTTTCTTCTTCTGTAACGTTAACACGCTTAATCTTGTAGCTCCAATCGTCTCTGACAGCAAGTGCATAGCCTCCTATCATTGGACTTTCTTCAAATATTTTAACACTTTCATTCATTGAATAATAAAAAATTCCTTACACGTTTGATAATGAATAGATATTTTTTTTACGCAATAGCGTTTTTTGTTGTCGTAATTGTTTTTCCTATAAGCGTTTTCCACCAATCGAAAAATTCGTTGAACGTAATAATTTTTTCGCCAAATTTTTCCAAATAGGCTTTTTTTTCTTTTTCAGTAACGCTTACTTGTTTTAGTTTGTAATTCCAATCATCTCTTACGGTTAAAGTATAACCGCCTAAAACTGGTGATTCTGTGAATATTTTCCTTTCCTTTTCCATAATTTTCCTTTTTTTTGTTTAACTTGTTTTTTTCTAAACAAAATATTGCAACATACGTGCCGAATTAGTTCTAAAAAGGAGAATATTCTTTGTTTTTTAAGTGTTTTTAATTATGCCGGAATTGCTCTATCTTGAGTTTCCGTTTCTTGTCGCATTGCTCTATTGTTGTCATCGAAAATATATGGTATAATTTCAGTTTTTTTAATCAACAAGTCAAAATATATGTATTTGTTGATTAAAATTACGGTACACTCTTTTTTTGCCACCAAAGTGCTAATTTCTCGTCCTAAATTAATACCGCGCGTTATAATGTCGTTTTTGAAATAATAAACGCTATCTTTAGCCGAAGCACTTGTGCTTAAAGTACCTTTCGAGACAAAAATAATATCATCGTTATGTGCCTCCATATTAATTTCGTTGTCTTTGTTAAGGTGCTGAACTTCGGAATATTCGGCAAGTTTTGTTAACAAATTTTCTGGCACACCCAAAAACATTGGATGCTTTTTTATTAGTTTCAGTCTGTCCATAAGCAGAGGTCGATTTGCTTTTAAATCGGATAGAAGTTTTTGCTTTTTTTCGGTCATATTGCCCAAATAATCGGCGCATTTTATCGGATTTTCTTCATAAACGATTTTTGCCGCAACCGAATATACAACCTCTTCAACATGATAAAGACAAAGAAAAACTTCGTCGGGAATTTCCGATTTACGAATCTTTGTTAAAACATCTTCGATATTTGTGTTGACCCAAAGGGTTAGGTCTTTGTAGTCAATAACGCTTGAACGCTGTGAATCGTTGATTTTGGATTTGTGCTGTTTTCCAAGCAGTTCCACCGCTTTTGACACAGTCCATGCATCAAGTTTGGAATAATCACGTTTTATGATGGCTTTCAAGCGGTCTTCAAAATTCATTTTTTCTTGAGGGAAAAATCTCGATAGTTTTTTGATTTTTTGAACCGATGCCAAATCTTCAAAAAGTGGTGTGATTATTTGTTTTAAATCTTTTGAAAAATTATTATCAATAATTTCAACGGCAAAAATATTGTTTTTACCAATTATATTCTTCTGAATCAAGTTGATAAGTCTTGGTTCGTTGATAAAAGACAAAAGATTGAAAAGGATTTCGATACTGTTTTCTTTTTCCATATCCAAAGCCTGAAACAATTTCAAAGTGTTTTTTTCGTCTTCAATATCCTCCAAAGACGACATTATCCAAACTATATTTTCAACTATATCCGAAATTTTTTGTTTTATAATTTGAATATCTTTTTCGTCCGTAGCCTGAAATTTACAAAAATTCAGTGCGCTGATAATTGACTGTTGAATTTCGCGATTTGGGTAATTGATATTTTTAATAAGGTGTGCTCTTGCTGGTGCTGAACCAAATTTCGCATACAACTCTATGATTCTAAGTAAAATACCAGAATCTTTGCATTTGTCGAAATATTCGTTTAAGGCTGGCAAAACTCTATCGCCCATATCCAAAAGAACTGTGCCAGCGGTGTTGTAATATTCTACCGATTCCAACAGCGAAATCAATTTGTAAATTATTCTTTGCGTTCTTAGTTTTCCTGCAAGAGTAATTGCTGCTGACTTTACATTTCTATCATTGGAGTCGAGAAGTCTAAAAATTATGTCTTCATTCAAATACTTCTCGGAGTTCATCATTACTTTTATCAGTTTTATTTTGTCGCTGACAAAACCGCCCGTTTCAAGATTTGCAACATCATCGGCGGTAACATCTTTAACATCATCGTAATCAAGATAATTTGCTGCTCTTTCCGACAAAAGTTTGATTTCTATATCGTTGCTGTTTTTGTTGACACTTTTGCATGAGGCTGCGATACGTTTTCGCCAAGTAGGGTCAATGTTTTTCAAAACCGACTTGATAACGGCATCGTCGCCATTTTCAAGTAGTTGAGTTGCATAACTTTCAAGACTTCTTGGAGTAGTTTCCGAAAGCATTGTAACGGCAAGATTTTGTATTTTGGGGTTTGTGTTTTTGACAAATTTTCTAACTAATTCTGCACCATACTGATTTTTCGCAACATCGCGACGTTTTTCTTTTGAAATATCAGCCACAATTTGTTTGATAGTTGCTTTGTAACTTAAATACAAGTTTTTGCTGCTGATTGCCCACAAAACCAAAATTGGCACAAAACAAATCAAAAAGTATCTGAAATCGTATTCGCCAGTAAGTTTTATAAGAGAATTGACAGCCCAAATCACAAGACCTGCAATTCCTGTCGAAAACTGCTGAACCACACCTACTTTGGTTTGTACGGCTGCTTTTTCGTTGTCGGGTAGCGGCTGATAAAGAATATTGAAAGCGGGGTCATCAAGCCCTCGTCTAAGGATTCTTTCTTGTGATTTGTTGATTGTGATAAGAATCAAAAATAACGTAACATTAACACTCCATACAAGACCTACTATTGCCGCTAACGATACAACTGCAACCATGCAAATCGGTAAAATCATAAGTCCGAGTTTTACGCCGTATTTACTTAAAATTTTTGCTGAATAAAACGACAACAAAAGTTCGCCAATTTTCAAACCTGCATATACAAGGGTCAAAAATTGTGCGGTATTATCTGGGTGTATATGTATTTTTACTGTTGACAAAAACGAGAAGTCCGTTATGTAAATAATTGTCATTGAGAGCGTTGCACAAATGAAAATGTATTTAAAATACGGTCTTTTCAGTAGGTGTAATAATCCTGTGCCGTCTTCTGGTTGTTTAAACGAGATTAACTTTTTGTTTTCTTCTGCTAATCTTTTTTTCTCTTCTGCGAGTTTTTCGGGATATTTTTTATAAAGCGATACCAATGTCATGATACCTACAATAAAACTTAATGCGCTGATAAACAGAAGAGTATAAGAGTGTGAAATAATATTTTTCAGAAGTGGGATAATTAAGTATCCGAGCATTGCCGCTAATACGCCGCCAATACTAAAAAGAGCGAAAATTCTTTTTACTTGTACTAAGTTCAAGAATTTCAGCGACAATGCACCTGTTTCTATTCCAATCATTGATAGAAATGGCCACGCCCAAATAAAGACAAAGAAACTCAAGTATTTAGAATCAACGAGACCTACAAGAAACGGCGAGAGAAGTGTTACTAATGTCATAAACGACAATGTACCCATAAATAATTTACGACTATCAATAACCCTTTGAACCCAAGAATAAAGTTGAGTGAAGATAAAGCCCGCTACTCCTGATACCATATAAGCATACGGCAATTGTTCACTACCGAAATAGCGAATAAACTCTGAGTTGGCTGGGGTGAAGTAAAATGCTCCGGCAAGACCAAGAAAAAACGAATGTGCAAACAGCATAAGAAATATTGGTATTTCTTGCTGTCGCAAATCGAAATTTTTGACCAAAAAATGTGATAATTTCAATTTTTTCATGCCTGAAACTTTTTCTCTC
>CAJOGF010000030.1:25008-33333 GCA_905233995.1 uncultured Bacteroidales bacterium
AAAATGCAATATGTATACCGAAATTTTTTTAGTTAAAAAAAAAATTTAATTTCAAGTATAGTTTGGATTGCAAAATTATAAAAAAAATTTTAATTTTAGTATATTTTCTACTAAAAAAACTTGTTTAGAAAATTTTTTTCAAATTCTAATACCAACCAATAATTGATCGTCCAACTGATTATATTTTTTACCATCAAATTCCATCCAATTCATAACGTTTGCTTTGATTGCGGTTTGCTGAATTTCCATTGATAAGTCAGCGATGTTTTCTAAAAGTTCCAGCAAGTTTTTTTGCGAAAACTTTTGTTTACCGTCTTCACCGCCAAATTGGTCAGGAATGCCGTCTGAAAAAGCATAAAACATATCTCCCTTTTGTACTTCGATAATTGTGGTCGTGAAAGGTTTTTCTAATTTTTTGATGTTGTAACCTACGCACATTTTATCAGGTTTTACAAGTGAAGATTCATTGTTTCTGACCATAACCATTGGACGTTTCGCTCCTGCATATTGAAGTGTATTTGCTTGATAATCAACTATAAATAATGCCATATCTATTCCATCTTCAATGTTACCGCCGCTTTTTGACCAAGATTCCGTAAACTTGGTTTTGATTTTGTCAAGAATTTCGCCTGCTGTTGATTGTGGCGTTATTGTGGCAAAGGCGTCACTAATGACAGAAATTCCAAGCATACTTAGCAAAGCACCCGGTACGCCATGACCTGTACAGTCAGCGGTGATAATGTATTTTCTGAAATTATCTTTCCCTGCCCAATAAAAATCGCCTGAAACAATGTCTCTTGGCTGCCAAAAAACAAAACTTTCTTGAAAAATTTCGTCCATCATTTCTTTTGAAGGCACGGCTGCTTTTTGAATCCTTTGCGCATATCTAATCGAACCTATCAAATGTTCGTTGATTTTTTTCAAATTGTTTTTCTGTTCTTCTATTAGCGCATTTTGAGATAGAATTTTCTCGTTTTGACTCAAAATTTGATTTTGTAGTTCTTGAAGTTTTTGATTTCTGAAATTTATATCATCGTTGGCTTTTTTTAGAGTTTTGTTTACTTTGTTGCTGTTTTTTAGTTGAATCACTTTTATGATTACAATCACAACAACAATCGACATAACTGCCATCATCCATTGATTCCAAATTTCAGACCTTTCGCTTTCTTGCTTGAAAAGTAAATCTCTTTTTTTGGATTCTTTTTCGTATTCTGCAATTTTTTCTTCGTAGTTCGATTGAGAATATCTACGCTCGTTGCTTGCGCACATTTCGGGTGAAAAACTTCTGTTGGCAATTGTCCTTAATTGAGAAGTGTATTTCAAAATGTTTGGATAATCTTCAATCGCTTTATAATATGTGCAAGCCGCCGTTACATAAACGTAATTTTCAAGTTCAGAATCGTGCTTAAACGAGTCAAGATGACGTTTGGCTTCTGCATATTTCTTTTTAGCACAGAAAAGTGCAATTTTGGTCTGAAACATATAAGTATAAAAAATCTGACTTTCCTTTGTTAAAGGTAGTCCTGCACAATATACTTCGTCGGCTTTTTGTAAAAAATACTTTGCACGTTGAGGGTCAGAAAATTCCATTGCCTTAATGTACATATTTGGGACGTTGATACAAAAATTCATAAATTCAAGCAAATCATCTTCCATATTAATTTTTGGAAAAATCTCCTCGCATTTATTCAACGCTTCCAAAAGACTTGTTGTGTCGTTTTTGAACTCATAAAGTTCACCTTTTATAAATGCAATTGTAACTTCGGCAGAAAGTACACCTTTGTCGTTTCCCAAACTTTTGGCAATTTTTAGATAGCGATTTGTATAGTCCAAAGCCATATCGTAAATGCGAGTTTCAGCATAAATTGCTCCTAATTTGTAGTATATTTCGCCCAAAAGTGCTGAGTCAGAAGTTTTTTGACAAATTGACATCGACTTGTTAAGATATTTTAAAGCCTCGGCAGAGCGCAAAGTGTTTGCAAAACTAACGGCAAGGTCGTACATGATTTTTGCTGACAAAACTGTATCTGCTAAAGTATAACAGATTTCCAACTCTTGAAAAAGACAATCTTCGTATTTGTCATATTCTTCGTTTGCATTTAAGGTGTCGGCTGTTATGCTTAAGGCTCGCAACTCTGATCTTAATTTTGCAGTGTCAACCTCAGAAATATTGTTTTGACTTTCCGCTTTTGGTATAGAAAGTAAAAACAATACAACTAAAAAAAATATGTGATATTTTATATTCATTTTTTAGTGTCTTCACAAAGTTGCAAAAATACTTTGATAATTTAATAAATGCAAATTTTATTCCATTGTTTTTTTTTGTATTTTTGCAAAAAATTAAAATTATGGACTCGAACTCTAAAGTATATTTAATATTAATAGTTGCTGCAATTAGTACAATTGTGTGGGTTATATCGCTGTTTGTTAGGAAAAAAGATTCCAAAAAGGGCGCGGTTTTGTCATGGACGGCTTTGTTTTTGATGGCTATTGCTGTTGTTTTATACCATGTTTTTTCGTAACCAGTATTCGCGCTCTTGAGGCTCCAATTTTTCGATGGCGTATCTTAGTGTTGTTCTGGAAATGTTTGGGTAATTGTCTTCCAAAAACTCTCTTAGAGAGTCTTGAGAACAAATTTTGCCAACTTCTCTTAACATCCAACCAACTGCTTTGCGCATTAAATCGTGTTTGTCGTTTAAATGTATAAGTGCTTGTTTTAATGCTATTTCAGGATGACCTTGCCTTGTAGTTTGCCATGTAAAAACCATTGAAATACGCCTTTGCCAAAGATTTTCGCTGAAAGATAGGTCATGCAGAATTTTTTCTTTTTCAGTATTATCTATAAATGATTCGCTTAAAAACCATTTTCCAAACAGTTTCGGTGCTGACAAATCAACCAAATCCCAATTGTTGGCGTAAGTGGAATTTTTAAGATAAAGATTAATAATTTCATCGCGAAGAGATTGGCTCTCGAAATCTTTTTTTGTTGACAATTTGGAGTATTTTTCAACTAAAATCAAAAAACCGCACAATCTTATTTCATGAAACTTGTTTTGTATAAGGCTTTCGGTTTGAGAAAGAGGAATTTCTTTGTAATATTTTTTTACGAAATTTCTAACAATTGGATTTTTTAGTCCCAAAAACAAATCGCCTTCGCCGTATTGATTTTTGCCTGTTTTGAAAAAACGCATTAGATTTTTCTTTTGAACTTCGTCTTCTAAGGCGGTCATTTCGTTGATAATCTGGTCTTTAATTGTGTTTTGCATATTTCTTTCATAATTAAATTTAAGTTTACAAAATTACATTTTTTTTGCTTTTGTTTATAAAATAAAAATGATAATTTTGCAAAATAAGTTGTTATCATTAAATTCTTTAAAAAAATGCAACATACATATCAAACAACTGGCACTTGCTCCAAAATAATTACTTTCGACAAAGACGAAAATGGCATTATAACCGATGTTAAATTTTACGGTGGTTGTCCGGGAAATCTTGCCGCAATTTCAAAACTTGTTGAGGGCATGAGTGCTGAAAAAATTCATAAAATTCTTTCAGGAAATCTTTGCGGACAAAAGCCAACTTCATGTGCTGACCAACTTTCAAAGGCGGTGATGGAAGATTAAGATTGTGTTAATCCGCTATTCTTCTGATAGTTGCTGACTCATGCGCCTATAAACAGAAAAAATCTTGGCTCTTGAAACAAACCCCAAATATTTGTTGTCATCGTCCAAAACGGCGATGTTGAATTTGTCTGAATTTGTGAATTTTGTGGCAACGGAATCCATGCTTTCGTCAATTCTTACTGTGTAGTCAGGACGGAAAACCAAATCTTTTACGAATACTTTGTCGTAAAGTTCTGGTTTAAACATCATTGAACGGATATTGTCAAGTTTTATGATACCCAAAAAGGTGTTGCTGTCTCTTTCTACAACGGCAAAAATGTTTCGAGAGGTTTCTTCCACTGCTTTTACCAAAACTCTTAAGGAATCTTCTGGAAAAACTACTGCAAAATTTTTCTCAATCAATTTATCAAGTTTCATAAGATTGAGAACTTTTTTGTCGGTATGGTGAGTCATAAGTTCGTTACGTTCAGCAAGTTGAAATGTATAAATGGAGTTACGAATAAATTTTTTTGTTATAATATATGATAAAACAGAAACAATCAAAAGTGGGACAAAAAGTTTGTAACCGCCTGTAATTTCGGCAATTAGAAAGACAGCAGTAAGTGGTGCGTGCAAAACTCCTCCAATTGTTCCCGCCATACCAACTAACGCAGAATAAGAGCGGTAATAAGTCCTGTCCCCGCTCCGACAAACAATGCAGGCATAAATATTCCTCCAATTCCACCAGCAACAAAAGTGAGTGATGTTGCCATTGGTTTCAAAAGCAACAAAAACCACAGCAAAAAAACAACTAACCATGAATTGCTTCTGAAATTATGATACATTCCATTGATAAACAGAAAGTTAAAATCGCCATTTATGCAATCGTTAATTGTATCGCGACCCTCTCCAAAAAGAGCGGGAAAAAGAAAAATCAAGAATGCAAGGCAAAGCCCTCCGAAAAGAAATTTCAGCCATATTGATTTTACTTTTTTGAATAGACCAGCTGTAAAAATGTAACTTTTGGTAAAATATATTGATGAAATAGCGCAAACTATTCCCAAAAGAAAAAATACCCAAAAATCATGCGCTTGAAAATTGTTTGCAACTCTGAAAAAAAACAATGGATTTGTTCCCGTCAGTGCATACGAAATCAATACACCTGTAACCGAAGATACCAAAAGCGGTGCAAGTGAAGCCATTGTCAAATCCAACATAAAGACTTCTAACACAAAGACTGTCCCCGTGATAGGAGCCTTGAACATTGCCGCTAATGCTGCCGCTGTTGCGCAACCTAACATCAGAAGTTTTTGTTTATAATTAAGGTGTAACATTCGTCCGAGGTTAGAGCCTATTGCTGCTCCTGTTACAACGGTAGGTCCCTCAAGTCCTGCGCTTCCGCCAAAACCGACAGTTATCGCCGAACCAATTACGGAAGAATACATGTTGTGTGATTTTATAACAGCACTTTCTTTTGAAATCGAATATAAAACCCTCGGTATGCCGCCCGATACATTTCGTTTAAGGATATAGTTGACAAAAATTGTTGTCAATAATATACCGGCAAGCGGACTTACAAAGTATAGTAGGCTTGTCTCGTTGTCAATAAAACCTTCTAAAAGATGACTGATAGTGTGAGTTGCTGTTTTCAGTACGTATGCTATAAAGGCGGCGATAACACCTGCCAAAACGCTTAACAAAATCATATACTGATTGGTTCCGATATGACGAATACGCCATTCGTAAAACTTACTGATAAGTCGTCTGCATCTTAATTTTCGTTTGTTTATTTTCATTGTAATAAGTTTACGATTGCAAATTAACAATATTATGTCTTAAATCATATTAAGCAAAAATTAATTTTTTGGAAAATGACGTTTTAATTTTTTGTGCAAAGAATTAAAGAGGTGTAATTTTTTTTTTGATAATCCAAAAGGATTTCTTATATTTGTGCAAATTAGTTTTGATTATGGAAATTACAAAAATCAGACAAAGATTAAAAACTCAAACTTTGACGGCAATATCAGGCGCAATAGCCGAATATTTAAAAAACCAACCTGTTTTGAAGGCATGGATTTTTGGTTCGTTTGCCAGAGGAGAGGACACTCCTTGGAGTGATATTGATATTCTTGTAGAATACGACCGAACGCAAACTGTTGGTCTTATGAAAATCGCTGGCATGAAAAATTCTCTTGAAGATATTCTCGATAGAAATGTAGACCTTGTTGAAAATGGAACGCTTCGTTCGTATGCCGTAGAAAGTGTTGAGCGCGATAAAAAACTTATTTATGAGAGAACATAAAAGGGATAAAGGACGATTAGAGGATATAGTTAAATTTGCAAAAAATGTTGAGCAGATAGTCTCAGGGATTACTTATAACGATTTTTGCTCTGACATTCGGATATACTACTCCGTTATGAAAAATATTGAAGTAATTGGAGAGGCCTCTAATATGTTGACAAAGGATTTTCGCAATACTTATACAGCAGTGCCGTGGCGAGAGGTTATCGGTATGCGTAATGTTTTGGTTCATGGGTATTCTCAAGTTTCAGATATAGATTTGTGGAATGCAGCAATAAATGATGTCAAACCACTAAGAGTTCAGGTTGAAAATTACATTAACACCATAAATTGGGATGAATGGAATTTGTTGCAGCAAGAGTTTAACGAAATTGATAGTTTGGTGTATAAGAAAATGCTTGAAACGGCTCGAAAACTCAAGAAAATGGGACTTTCAACCCAACAGATTATGTCTGCGACTGACTTGTCAGAAAAAGAAATTGAAGAAATCAAATGTTGAAAAATTATTTTTTTTGAAAATCAAAAAGGATTTCTTACATTTGTGCACAATTTTAATACAGTTTTTTTACAAAATGGATAACGAAATTTTCGACCTTATTGAAAAGGAATATAACCGTCAGAAAAACGGTATCGAACTTATCGCTTCAGAAAACTTTGTTTCTGCTGCCGTTATGAGGGCAATGGGTTCGGTTTTAACAAACAAGTATGCCGAGG
The DNA here is from genome assembly GCA_905233995.1 of uncultured Bacteroidales bacterium. GTDB lineage: Bacteria > Bacteroidota > Bacteroidia > Bacteroidales > UBA3824 > UBA3824. Next base: position 31,627 of record CAJOGF010000030.1, read on the forward strand.
GTTTGCCGGGCAAACGTTTCTACGGCGGCTGTCATGTTGTAGACCAAGTAGAAAATATTGCAATTGAAAGACTTAAAAAACTTTACGATGCAGAGTGGGTTAACGTTCAACCACATTCGGGAGCGCAGGCTAATATGGCTGTTTTGTCGGTTGTATTAAATCCGGGTGATACTTTTATGGGTCTTGACCTCGATCACGGTGGACACTTATCGCATGGCTCGCCCGTTAATTCGTCGGGAAAACTTTACAATCACGTTTCTTACAATGTCAACGAAAAAACTGGTCTTATTGATTATGACCAAATGGAAAAAGTTGCGTTGGAAACCAAACCGAAACTTATCATCGGTGGTGCTTCGGCTTATTCTCGTGATTGGGATTATGAGCGTATGCGTCAGATTTGCGACAAAGTTGGTGCTCTTATGATGATTGACATGGCTCATCCCGCTGGTCTTATTGCTGCAGGTTTGCTGAAAAACCCATTGAAATATGCTCATATTGTTACTTCAACAACTCATAAAACATTAAGAGGACCAAGAGGTGGTATTATTTTGCTCGGCAAAGATTTTGAAAATCCATGGGGCTTAAAAACTCCTAAGGGTGTTGTTAAAACAATGTCGCAACTCCTTGATTCTGCTGTATTTCCGGGTATTCAAGGTGGTCCTTTGGAGCATGTAATTGCTGCTAAAGCCGTTGCTTTTGGAGAAGCGTTGACTCCTGAGTTCAAAGAATATCAGAAACAAGTCAAGAAAAATGCCGCTCTTATGGCTCAAGAATTGATTAACAAAGGTTATAAAATTCTTTCAGGCGGTACTGATAATCACTCAATGTTGGTTGATTTGCGTCAAAATTTCCCTGACATTACAGGAAAAGAGGTTCAAATCGCTTTGGAAAAGGCAGACATCACTGCTAACAAAAATATGGTTCCATTTGATAGTCGTTCAGCATTTCAGACTTCGGGAATTAGACTCGGTACTCCGGCTATTACAACAAGAGGTGTCAAAGAAAATGAAATCATCAGAATTGTTGGCTTTATTGATACTGTTATTAGAAATATTAATAATGATGATGTTATCGCTAAGGTTAAAAGCGAAGTCAACGAAATGATGAGTGCTTTCCCATTGGATAAATAGAAGAAAAATAGAAAAGTTTTTTGTTTATAACGAATTAGGCGTTTGTCAACTTATTTGACCGGGGGTGTGAACCCCCGGCACAATGCGTATTAAAACGCCTAATTCGTAATAGTTAATTTTGAGAAAGGTAAAAAAAACGGGCGGAATTTTTTTTCCGTCCGTTCATTTTTTAGGACTCTACCTCTTTTTTAGGTGAAACATTGGGGCAAAGATAAATCAAAGCCTCGTTAACAAGTTTTACAAACCTTAATACAAAATTTGTCATAATTCTTAAAAATTTAAAGTTGATAAATAATTAATTCGCTACAAAGCGAAGCGTTAATTTTGAATTATGCAAATTATTATTGATATTTTTTATATTTTTAATTAGATAATGATGCAAATTTAATCATTTTATCATATTTTTTATACCTAAAAAACTTATCACAGCATATTGTAATAAGTTTTTTTATTAGAAAGTTAAATAATGTTAATTTTACAAGTTATAATGGGAAAAATAATCCAAAAAGAAGATTATTGCAGGTGCAATGATAACTTACCGAGTCTCGGAAAATTATTATTGCAGGTGCAATGATAA
>CAJOGF010000031.1 GCA_905233995.1 uncultured Bacteroidales bacterium
AATTGAAGATGAATATGCCTCCGACATCGAAGATAGAGTAGAATTAGAAGAAATATTAGCAGAAAAAGATGCTCAATTGTCTCAACAAAAAGAACAATTGTCCGTTTTAGTCAAAACTTTATTTTCAATGGGATTATCTCGAAAAGATATTTCCGAAAAAATAAATATTTCGTTAGAACAGTTAAACAAACTGCTTGATTAATAATTATTGAAAATACAAAAACATAAAACAAGAGCCGCATTTTTGCGGCTCTTGTTGTTTTATTCTATTCTTACTTTTTGCGATGTTGAATTTGCTCTGAACTCTGGAGAATACATACATTCAACTGTTGCTATGCCGTTGGTCAGAACTCCTTTATGAACTGCGAACAATTGATATTCAAAAACATACGTTCCCCGTTGCATAAATTCAATAAAGAACTCTTCGGCGGCATCTTTTGTGGACTCATAGTAGAAAAGCCCGTCTTGAAACCGCATTCCCGATAGTTTGTTTATTGGTTCAAAAGCCGCTGAATGATTATCTTTTAAGAATACAAATTCAAGATCACGGTCGGTTGTAATAACAAAACGTGCCTTTATTTTGTCGCCCGGATGAAGCGGCGTTTCTGGCGTTATTAATTTCGCAACGTCTTCTCCTAATGCATTTTTCTTAATTAAATAAAGTTCTTTTTTCAGAGTTAAACCGTTGGCTGTGGAGCGGACATTGTCATACTCCTCAAAATACTGAAGATAACTTGCTCCAAAAGCAATATGATTGTTAGGATTAATAATTTCTATATCAGATTGTTTTTGCGAAATTTCTTCTTTTGGAAAACTCTTTTTGATATATGCCGCACCTTTTGAGGCAACTTCGTCCAAGACCTTGCCACCAATGGTTATTTGACATGGTTTTTCTTCTGTTGACAACTTTTCGCCATTCATCAAAAGTGCATAAACCGCTTCAACAGTTGCGCGGCTCGACGGCCATGAATTTGTTTGCTTATTCTTGTCTTCAACTTCGTGGGACTTATTGAAAGTAGCAAACGCTTCAATAATCATCGCTTGCGTTTCTATCGGCGAATTGTACCAATGATAGCCGTTGAGATTTTTGGAGTAATACATTCCAAATTCTTCTGAATTTTGAGCGTTATCTTTAAACGATTCTATAATTTTAATAGGCACGTTTTCTCTGCCCAAACGCTTAAATGAAGTAGCGATTATGGCGCGTCCATACATTGAAAAATCAGCCCAATGTTTTTCTATCTTGTTGAGAAAGAAATCGTAAGCCTCTTGAGTAGATTTTGGAACTTTGTGCTGCAAATAGAAACTGCGGGTATAGAAATATTGAAGTTCATAATATCCGGGTTTATATGCTTCCAATTCTGCTTTTGTGAGTATTTTTTTGAGTTCTTTGTAATCTTTTGCCAACTCTTTGTCAATGTAGTTAACGGCTAAATCTGACATTTTCTTGACATCTTCTTTATCCTTTTCGTTCTCTATTGCTCCAAGACTTGTCAGTCGTCCTAAATCGCAAAGAATTTCTTGCGTTATAAAGCGATTCTGTTTCATTCCTTTCAACCATGGCCAACCACCGTCAGAATATTGACCGTCTTTTAGTTTTTTAATATACTCTTGATTTACATTGTCAACATTCTTTTTGTTGAAAAGATGTGCAAGTTTCCTCATTTGTTCGCTTTCGGTTTTAGCGTCCAATAGCCAAGGTGTTTCGTTGAGCAGAATTGATTTCAACTCTTGATTTTTCTCCAATGCTGATTTCAAATCTTCCTCTGAAAGTTCGTTGTAAGTTTTTTCAAATCCGGGATTTGAAGTGATGATTTTTCTTGCAATCGAATTTGCATAATATGCTGACATGATGCTGTAAAAATTCTCAGAAGTCGTTTCTCTAAGCGAAGGAAGCGACATAAACGCAAGCCATGCTGGATTTGATGTAAATTCAAATGTAAACGATTGATTATCTTGAGTTTTTGACTGTTTCTTTAAACCTTCAACCACAAAGTTTTTCGTTTGATTTGCTCTGATATTAAACGATTGAGTTTCAGTAATTAAAACTCTTGTTGTTAAAACAGGAACAAATTTTTGACTTCCGTCCGAAAACTTGTCAGCAAGACCAACTATTTTTATAATTACAGGTTCTGGTCTTTTGGGGATTTTTATTGAAAATTCCGCTGTTGACGTGTGGTTTGCTTCAACAGAAAAATCTTTAATCGTTTTGTCAATTTTATAATCTTTGACAGGTTGATTGCTTTGAGCGTCAAGAATGTCAATTTTAACTTTCCCGTTTAAATTTTGCTCTGTTAAATTGCTGATTTTTACAGGAATAGTTATCTCGTCGCCTTCCATAAAGAATCTTGGTAAATTTGGCTCAACCATTAGTGATTTTTGAGTGATTAAATGATTTTCCGAAAACGCCAATTTCATATCTTTGGTATGAGCAAAAGCATTGAAATGCCATTTCGTAAGCGATTCTGGTATCGTAAATTCTATCAACACATTACCTAAAGAATCTGTTACCAAATGTGGTGAAAAGAATGCTGTTTCAGAGAAGTTTTCTCTTACTTTAACATCACCGAATTCTGCGCCGTTGTCAGAGTCCATTGATTCTTCATCTGATGTTGTTTTTGCCATTAGTTCAACTTTGTGATCTTCTATTGTTATGGCATCTGCACATTCTTCTACAGCCATTGCTGATTCTTGAGCCATTTTTGCATGGAAAAATGTTTTGTTCAGACTTCTTACTCCGTATGCCATCATAGGTATCATGTTTTGTCTGCCGAAACTATAAATTTGGTGATTAAACCAATTGAGAGCCAAGTCGTATGAAGGATAATAATATCCCATTTCAGACGAAGTCCTAAGTGCCCTTGCATTTGTCTGTTGAAAATCATATATAGAGTAACTTGAACAATATGAATTTGCGCCATAAACGCTTAAATGCCAAGGATTTGACCGTATTGCGTCAAGTGATTCATCGTAAAGCGAGGCGAGAAGTTCGGCGTTGACGATATTGCCGTCTTTATCGAGTATTTTTAGACGGATTGTTTCTTTATCGCCGGGTTCAAGTTTATCGCGGAAACTTTCGTATGTTATTTCAAGGTTTTTGTTAGAATATGGTACGCTGACACCACTTGTGCTGCAATACGATTTGTTGTTTTTAACAAAGAAATATCGTATGGAAATACCGCCGTGATTTTCTTCAGTAATAGGAAATTCAATTGTTTGCGAGTTTTGTGAAAGTTTTATTGACTTTTCTCCAGTCAGAGATTTTGAACCTTGGAAAATTTCGTACCACAAAATAACGTCTTTTTGTGAAGTTCCGAAAATAAATTTTGCTTTTTCGCCCGGATTACAAGTGTATTTTAGATTGTTGAACCAAAAATACTTGTTGAAATCGGCTTTTTTGCAGTTTTCTGAAATTAATGTAAACCTCGACTCCGAATTTATGTTATGACCTTGAGAATCATTTGTTTCAAGTCTAATGCAGTAGTTTCCGTCCTCCATGTTTTCCAACAAACTGAGGTCTGTTTTTGTGTTGGATTTTACCGAAAATGTTTTTAATACTTTGTCTTCTTCCAACTTGTACAAATCGTTGTCGGGTAGGGGATTAGCAAAGTTTTTTAGTTTCTTGACAATAACTTTTACCTCGCAATCAATATCGTTTCCAGAGGCGTTTGTGGCTGAAACTTCAACCTCTTGAAACTTCTTGTTATTTTTAAAATATGTGTCTAAAGGAAGTATTTTGCTTAAAAATATTCCTGCGTAACCTGCTGATAAATAAGTATTTTTAAGTTGAGTTTCTCCGTCTTGAGAGGTAACTTCTATTTTGACGTTGTAGTCAAATGTCAAGCCTAAATCTTCAGGCAGAGATTTGTCGGGTTTTGCGTTGAAAGTGATTGAAAACTTGCCGTTTTCGTCGGTTTTAACAATTCCGTTTGCGATAGATTTTTCTTTCAGAGGGTAGTTGAACCACCACCAACCGAGAAATCTTGGTGTTCTAACAACTTCGTATTTAACTTCGGCATTTTCAACCATTACGCCAGAATATGTTTTGGCGTTTCCTGAAAGCGTAATATCTTGATTTAGAACTAATTCGTTTTCGATGTCATCGGTAAAAATTTCAAAAGTAGGTCGTTTGTATTCTTCAACGCTAAAGGTGTGATAAGATTGTAAACTATACACTTTAAAACTGTAATTACCTAATACAACGGAAGTTCCGAGTTGAAAACTGCCGCTTATTGAGCCAAATTCGTTGGTCGAAAGAGTGTCAGAATAAACGCTTTGACGATTTATGTCCAAAACCTGTAAATAAATTTTTTTGCCGGCAATTACGTTGACATTATTCCCTTCTTTTTCGTAGCAAACACCTTTGAAAAATACAGTCTGCCCCGGACGATACAAAGCCCTGTCAGTGAAGATTTTAAGATTCTCTGTTTTTCTTTCAACTTTTGCCATTTCAAAACGCAAAGTGTGCTTGTCGAAAATATCTTTTCCTTTTTCGGCAGTGAAACTTAAAGAATATCCTTTGTAGTTGATTTCCTGATGTTTAAATCCTGCATTTCCGTTTTTATCGGTTTGTTTTTCGGCGTAAGTTGTCCAAACCCATTTGTTGTTTTTGTATTCTTCGCCTATGGCTTTTACGGTTGCGTTTTCAATTGGTTTGCCGTTTTCTCTGTCAACAACTTTTACGTTTGTAAATTCCTCGTATAGAGATGTAACACAAACTAAATCAGTGATTTGTAATAATTGAAAACATGTTTCTTTTTGGCTGAAATCTTGTTGGTCAGAAATCATAACAGCATAATATCCGTATTTTTGTCCGGGTAGTGAGATTTCAGTTTGAGAAGACGTGTAGTCGGAATTTTTTTCGACTTCAAAACTAAAATCTTGACATTCTGACATTGCTTTTTCAAATTGAGTTAAATATTTTTCCCAAGTATATTCGGGACGGTCATAAAACGATTTTGATATTTTCCCGATTCTGAAATAAACTTTGTCGATATTTCGGTGTGTTAGTTTGAAAGTAATGGAATTATCTTGAGGTACAAATTTATCGACTATTGCCTCAAGATGATGCATTTCTACATTTTCAATAAGGGTTTTAGCATTTGTACCTTCGGGATAACCTGCATTATTGTCAACTATTTTTTGAGCAAAATTCTTGGCTTTTACATAGTCTTTTTTCTTATAATAGTATTGTGCTTTTTCCCAAGTTATTTTATTGCAAAGTTTTTTATCTGAAGAAAATTTGTTTTCCATTTTATCCAAAGTGGCAAGAAAACTTTCTTCTTTATCTTCTGAGGTGGAGTTGATATAATAATTTTTCAGACGGTTCAAATCGTTGTACAACAGCACGTTTTGGTCAGAATCGTCCTTGTGTGTGCGTATTAAATTCTGATAAATCAAAAACGCCTGATAAGCGGCGGAATTTTCGTAAAGTTTGTCATCAAATTTTAAGTTCAGAAACTCTTCTTGAGAATTTAGCAAATCATCGTTGTTGACATCAAAATTATCGTCAAAGACTTCATATCGAGAAATGTCTGCCTGAAAAAACACATCTAAGGCTCTGTAAGCCAAGAAGTCGTAAAGCGTAGGACGAAGTTCTTCTTGGTTCCTTCTTAGTCCTGTTAAGATGTCTTTATAATCTAATGTTTTGCGTTTTTTGAGTTCATCAATATTTTTTATTGACTCTATAAAATGCTGTTTAGCAGTTCTTAACAATTGTTTTGTGGAATAAGTTGCAACGTTGCCGTCTTGGACTTCAACATCTGTCCTTTTGGAAATTGCAAAATATTCTATTTTGAGATAATTCAAGTAAATTTCGCCCAAAACGGAGTGCATAACTGCTTTGTCGCTTTCTGGAAAATTCACAAGTTCATCTTCCATTTTTTTGAGTTCGGGATAAAATCCGTCGTCTACAGTTTGGTTTTGATAGTCAAGACTATAGATAAAAGTCTTGATAATTTGCGGATAGTTTTTGTCTTCTTTGGCATGTTTTAAGATTTCTTTTACTTTTTTGTAAGCCTCGTTTAGTTTGTCGGCGTTTTCAAGTTTTTTTACTTCAGCCCAAGCCGTCTCGTAAGAGAAATCTTTGGGTGAAGAGAATGTTTCTTTCAGAAAGTTTCTTATATCCATATTGTTAAGGTTTTTTGAATAACTTTTTGCGACCGAAAAAAATAGTCCTAAAGTTATAATTATTGATAGTAAAATGTATTTTTTCATGTTTTTATATGTTTTGTATTGGTTAACTGAATGTGCAAATAAAATAATTTGTAAGAAAAAAATAAAATTTTTTTACGATTTTTTTTTCAACCTAAGAAATTGTTTTTTATCTTTGCGGTCGTTATACGTGAATTTCTAAAAAACACTATAAAAAATGAGTAAAATTACAGTTATTGGAGCGGGCAACGTAGGCGCAACTTGTGCTGATGCTATTGCACGCAGAGACCTCGCTACTGAGGTTGTTTTATTGGACATCAAACCGGGTATTTCTGAAGGTAAAGCCCTTGATATTTGGCAGACTTCAGCCCTTGCTGGTTTCAATCATCAAATCAAAGGTGTTACCAACGATTATTCTGCTACCACAAATTCTGACGTAGTAGTTATCACTTCTGGCGTTCCTCGTAAACCGGGTATGAGCCGTGAAGACTTAATCGGTGTTAACGCAGGTATCGTAAAGAGCGTTACTGAAAACGTTATCAAAGCCTCTCCAAACGCAATAATTATTATCGTTTCTAACCCGTTGGACGTAATGACATACGTTGCTTACAAAACGGCTAAAACTCTTTCAAGCAAAGTATTTGGTATGGCTGGTACTCTTGATACCGCTCGTTACAAAGCATTTTTGGCAGAAGAGATTGGTGTTACACCGCTTGATATTCAGGCACTTTTGCTTGGTGGACACGGTGATACAATGGTTCCGCTTCCAAGATTTACTTCAGTTGGTGGCGTTCCTGTTACTGACCTTGTTGCAAAAGATAAACTTGAGGCTATTATCGAAAGAACCAAAAAAGGTGGTGGTGAACTTACAAACCTTCTTGGTACTTCAGCATGGTACGCTCCCGGTACTTCGGCTGCTTACATGGTTGAAGCAATCATCAGAGACCAAAAGAAACTTGTTCCTGTTTGCGCTTATCTTGACGGCGAATACGGTTACAAAGATATGTATCTTGGTGTTCCTGTTATTTTGGGAAGAAATGGTGTTGAGAAAATTATCGAACTCAACCTCAATGCTGAAGAAAAAGCATTACTCGATGCTTCGGCTCAGGCAGTAAAGAAAACACTTGGCGTACTCGATACAATGAATGTTTTGGACAAATAAGTGTTTGACTTAATTTTGTGGCGGGGACTAAAAAAGTCCCCGTTTTTTTTTGATTATTTCGGTTTTTTATTGTAACTTTGTGCAATAAAATTCTTAAAAGATGACCGTAAATTTAAAAAACAGAAGTCTTCTCACATTGTTGGATTTCACAAAAGATGAAATCAATTATCTTCTTGACTTGTCGGCTGACTTAAAAAAAGCAAAATATTCTCATTCGGAAAGTCAACATTTAAAAGGTAAAAATATCGCCTTGATTTTTGAAAAAACTTCTACTCGTACACGTTGTGCGTTTGAGGTTGCTGCTTCTGACCAAGGGGCGCATACTGTTTATATAACTCCTTCTGCAAGTCAGTTAGGACACAAGGAATCGATTGAAGATTCAGCAAGAGTTTTTGCCAGAATGTTCGATGCAATTGAATACAGAGGTTTTTCTCAAAAAATAGTTGAAACTTTGGCTGAATATTCCAAAAAGCCTGTTTGGAATGGTCTTACTAATGAGTTTCATCCTACTCAGGCGTTGGCAGATTTGTTAACTATTAGGGAACATTCTTCAAAGAAAATTCAAGATGTAAAGTTTGCATTTTTAGGCGATATTCATTCAAACACCTGCAATTCGCTTATGGTGATAGCCTCAAAATTGGGAATGGATTTTAGACTTGTTGGTCCTAAGGAACTTTCGCCTGATGCTAAATTGGTTGAAAGATGTCGCGAAATTGCAAAAGAGAGTGGTGCTAAAATTCTTATCACTTCTGATGTTGCAGAAGGTGTTAAGGATTGTGATTTTGTATATACTGACGTTTGGGTGTCAATGGGCGAGCCTCACGAGGTTTGGCAACAAAGAATTAATTTGCTTAAAAGTTATCAAGTTAACAGCAAAGTTATGGAGTTGACAGGAAACAAAAATGTGAAGTTTTTGCATTGTTTGCCTGCTTTTCATGATATTAAAACCAAAACGGGCAAAGAAATTTATGACAAATTTCATTTAGATTGTATGGAAGTAACCAATGAGGTCTTTGAAAGCGAGGCTTCGATTGTTTTTGATCAGGCAGAAAATCGTTTGCATACAATCAAAGCCGTAATGGTTGCTACGTTAGGTGATTGATTGTTATAATGTTTATAATTTAGAAGAACTGGCGGAGTAATCAAAAAGATTATTCCGCTGGTTTTAATATTTGTGCGTCGTAATTATTTTTCAAGATTTTGCAGATAGTTTTGTATTTTTGACCGTTATTATTTTCGGGGGTTGAAATTGGAAAGTTTGTTATAATTTTTAGAGCGTTTGTATTTACGCTGTCTTCTTTCAAAATTATTTTGTGATTCTTAATAAAATCGTAACTGCTTGAAACATAACCTGTAACTGGGTGTTCTAAAAAAGTTTTGAAACTATTATCGCAGATAATAGTTTGGTTTGTGTTCGCTTTTTCCAAAAGTATTTCAATTGTTTTTTTGTCAACTTCCACTTTGTCTTTCATTGTGATATAAGAGTCGGAATATTGATTGTTGAAAACAGCACCAAGACTGAAAATCGCAATCAAAACTGTGGTTATCAAATATTTATAATGAAAATTGATGTTCAAAATGCTAAGAGCGCAACCGCAAAAAATTGATAATACACTCACTAACGGTAAAAGTCCGCTTTCAGAATTTAGAAACATAGTGCTTGTGATTGTAATCAGCAAAAACCACAAAATTGACGTTTTGAAAACATCGTTAGCATAAAAAGCAACGTCTTTTGAAAATTTTATAATCAAAACCATTAATATTGTTACCAAAGAGATTATGAATCTAAATTGTTTTACAAAAATAAACGATAAATCGTTTAGTGTTTTTTCTACATCGAAAGCGAATGTTAAAGAACTTAGTTTGCCGCAAATTGTAATGCTAAGTATTTGATATGCAAACCATGCGGCTATTGGTAAGCACAAAAGTATGTTTGTTGATAGTTTCCATTCGCGGTTGGATTTTTCTTTGTAATAAGCGGCTAATAGTAGTCCTGAAGTTACAAACCCTAAAACGCTTGTTAAAGCCGATAATGTTAGCACTAAGGCGCAAAGCGGAAATTTCTCTCTAAAATAACAATATAATCCCGTAATAATCAGACAGTTTTGAAACATATTTGGTAGGCTCAATCCTGTTTGAGCCAAAAACACGTTTTGCACAATCATTAGTGAGGCTGAAATTACTCCCGCTTGTACCGAAAAGAAAAATTTTCCGAATTTGTAAGCGGCAACAACGCTAAAGGCTGCAAACAAAGTACAAAAAAGGTGTAAATAAAATGCTTTCGGTGAAACTAATCCAGCAAAAAGTGATATTATAACTGAAAAAAAGTCAGGCAGTTCCACCCCCGAATCCGACAAAATTGTAAACATATCGCCAGATTTTAGAGGAAAAACGCTACCTGCATAAAGTTGCGCTTCTGCATAACATAATGGCAAATTTAATGACGGTATTCTCAATGCTATTATTGTAATAATTGCCAATAAAAGCGGTATAAAAAATTCTCTTTTGAAGTCTTTCATTTTTTTAAATAATTGATAGTTTCTTCTCCGATATTGAAAATCATATCTATTATGCTCAAGTTTGGCGAAAACGAATGTAAAGAAGAAAAAACCTGTGGATAATTAGTTGTTGAGTAATAGTTTAGCCCTTCTGTTTGAGTCTTTTTAGGGTGGATTTGTTGACGTAAATCAATCATAAAGTCTGGCACTTGGTCTTCAAAAATATAATCTTGTGTAAAAATTATTTTGCGTTGAAGATTTAGGATACCCATTATTTTTTCAAGTATTTTGAAATTGAAATCGTACAAAAATGTGTACTTTGGTGAACAATAAAATTCAAAGAAATCATCTTTGAAATATTCAAAAAACGGCGAAGAATTGTATGCTGACACAATAGCGTGCCAATGTTCTTTTTGCCAATGTTGTGAGTATGAGATTTTTACATCTTTAGTAAGTTGTTTTGAGCGTGCTTTTTCAACAGGAATGCTCAAATTCATAACGCCGTGGTCAGAAAGAATTTGGGTTCTATTTCTGAAACTTTGTTTAGGAAAGTTTTCAAAAAGTTCCAATTGTATTTCAGAATTTTGATAAATGGCTCTGAAATACTGTATGTCAGGAAGATATGCCGTACTTAAAAGTAAAGTTTTCATTTCCATGCGATTCAAATTTTTGATTGCAAATGTACAATTTTTTTGCCAATTTTAAAATTATTTTTATATCTTTGCAAACTCAAAAGTTGTAACAATCATGGAAACCAAAATAGAATCGGTAAATTATAGTGGTGTTGAAATTCAGAGGTCGGGACAAGTTATCCTTTCTGAAGTCAACTTCAAAATTTTTCCTTACGAACTTGTAACAATTGACGGTAGTATAGGTAGCGGCAAATCTTCACTTTTGAAAACTCTTTACAACGACCTTCCTATTACAAAAGGTAGTGCAAAAGTGTTAGATTATGAACTCAACGGTATTCCAAGCAGAAAAATTCCGAAATTGCGTCGTCGTATGGGTATTGTTTTTCAGGAGTTTCAACTTTTTGACAATAAGACCGTTAGCGGCAATCTTGAATTTGTTATAGATTCCTTGGACTTTAAACTTCCTTGCAAAAAAGAAGATTATATCAACCATATTCTTGAAAAAACTGGTATTCCGGGTAAGGCAAATTCGTTTACGCATATGCTTTCAGGCGGTGAGCGTCAAAGTGTTGCGATTGCAAGGGCTATTGTTTGCAATCCCGAAATTATAATTGCCGACGAGCCTACTGGCAATTTAGATGATAATTCAGCAAAACACATTGCTTCACTACTTTATAATCTCTCTACGGAGGGTAAAACTGTAATTGTGGCAACTCACGATGGAGGTTTTTTTGCTGATTTTGCACATCGAGAACTTCATATTTCAAACGGCAAACTGTTCTAAAAAATGAACTTTTTAGAACAGTTTAAGCATTTTGTTTTCCGTCAATACCGAAAAAAAGAAATCAAAAATCACAATTTGGATTATCTATTTTGGGAATGTACATTAAGATGCAACCTTAATTGTCTTCATTGTGGAAGTGATTGTCTAAAAAATTCGTCTTTCAAGGATATGCCGAAAGAGGATTTCTTGAAAGTTTTGGATGATATAAAAGAAAGTGGTTTCAAAAAGGACGTTTTTGTTTGTATTACGGGTGGTGAACCTTTGTTAAGACCTGATTTAGAAGAGGTTGGTAGACAAATTCGTCAAAAAGGATTCAAATGGGGAATTGTTACAAACGGCATTTTGCTTGATTCTAAACGTCTGAAATCGCTTCTTAACGCAGGAATGTCCGCTGTTAGTTTGTCTTTGGACGGTTTTGAATTTGAACATAATAAGTTGCGTCAAAGTTCATTTTCTTTTCAGAAAACGCTTTCTGCGATAAAGGAAGTTGTTAAAATTGCAGAAAAATCACTTTTAAGTTACGATATAATTACTTGTGTTAACAGGTTTAATTTCAATAGTTTAGAAAAGTTTAGAGATTTCCTAATTTCACAAAAAGTAAAACATTGGCGTATTTTTTCGATTTTTAAGGAGGGTAGGGCTCAAAATAATTCAGAGGTTTTATCGTTAACAAAAATGGAATACCGTCAATTGATGGCCTTTATAGCCTTGACTCGTAAAAATTTTTCAAAACAAATTCATTTAAATTATTCTTGTGAAGGATTTTTAGGTGATTATGAGTTGAAAGTTAGAGATTTTTTTTATTTTTGCAGGGCGGGCATTAACGTAGCCTCGGTTATGACTGACGGAAGTGTTACGGGATGTCTAAGTATTAGGGCTCAAGACTTTATACAAGGTAACATTTATAAAGAAAAGTTTTCAACAATTTGGAACAATAATTTTTCCGTGATGCGACAAAGAAATTTTCTTCAATCGGAAAAATGTATTGATTGTAAACTTTGGAAAAAATGTTTGGGCAATGGTTTGCACTTGTATTCTTCGCTAAAAAGTGGTCCTTCAAGATGTAATTATTTGGAACTCGTTTAACTAAAACAAAAAATTAATTATGAAAAGTTTTTTTTCTTTTAAAAGAATTTTTGCAACCGTTTTGGGGTTCTTTGGTATTGGTGCGTTGACTGCATGTTATGGTGTTGAACCTAACGCGTATCAGGAAAACGAAAATTTTGTATATGGAAATATCACTGATTCTCAAGGTAATGCGATACCGGGGGTGAAGGTTTATCAAAACACTTCACCTGAAAATTTCGTTACAACCGATTCAAACGGATATTATGAGTTGAATATTGATAAAGATACTTCTGAGATACATATCATATATTTTGAAGATGTTGACGGACAAGAAAACGGTAAATACCAAAAAGATTCCATATTGGTTGACTTTTCTCAAAGCAATATTTTCAACAAAGATATAACACTTAAAAAAAACAACGAATAGTATTCTCGAATATGAAATATAGTCGTGATTTCAAAGAAGCCGTTTCTTTAATTTTAGGCGGTCAAACTGACCTTGGGTTGGAGCGTTTGGAAAATGTTCAAGGACATGAAGTTTTTAAAAATCTTGTTAAGGCGGAAATCGCTTATTACAGAGAAGATTATAAGAATGCCATGTATTTTGACGAGCACTCACTTTCTCAAGACGGTTTATGGTACGATTCTTTTGTAACCGTTCATCATTTGCGGGCGTACGTTTATGCGGCAAAGAAACTTGGAAGTATTAGCAGGGCGAAAGAATTTTTGGATTATTACATTTCGCAAAAACGCAGTGAATATGACGTTGTTGGCGTTAGACCTTACAACGATATTTATTCTAATGCCATGAAACGTCTTAACAACGAAAAAGCACCTGACGAACCCAAAAAGGTTAAAATTTTGACAAAAGAGACTGCCAAAGGTGATGTTATGTTTTTTTCTGATTCCAACCATGAAGAAGTGATGGCTCAGGCGGCTACAATTGCGTTACATTCTATGTGGAACAAGGTTGAAACGCAAAAAACGATTGACATTTACGAAAAATACGCTCGATACATCACTCTTGACACTCATCATATTTGGGCGGCACGAAATTATATAAAACTTCAGGAGTATGAAAAAGCGGAAATTGCATTGCTTCGTTGTGTTAATCTTTTTTCTCCGAATGAAGAGTTTCAGGTTTTGCCCATGAAGTTTTTTGTTTTTGACGATGTAATTGATTTTATGTCAAAGGAATTTAAGGAAAAAATTCTTCAAAAAAACAAGGTTAAAAGCGCATATAATAATATTGAAATAATGAAAAAATAGAAAGGAATGGCCTAAAAAGGCGTTTTATCGACAATTTCGTCAAAAAATTTTATAGAGGTTTTTATCGTCATTTAGTGCTAAACGGTAATTACTTCCATTGGAAGAAGTTATCATTTAGTGCTAAACGGTAATTACTTCCATTGGAAGAAGTTATCATTTAGTGCTAAATGGTAGTTACTTCCATTGGAAGAAGTTATCATTTAGTGCTAAACGGTAATTACTTCCATTGGTAGAAGTTATCATTTAGTGCTAAACAGTAATTACTTCCATTGGAAGAAGTTATTATTTAGTGCTAAAAAACAAGACTGTCCAAAAGTCAGTAACCTGCTTTTGGACAGTCTCTTTTTTTGATCTTTTTTTTAAAGATTACTTTACTTCCCAAATGTCGTTAGTTTCGAGAAGTTCAGAGAAGTTGTGGTATTTTTTCTGTTCTTTTAATTCTGCAATTTGAGCGTTGACAGCCTCATCGTAAGTCGGGGCTTCAACATCACGAATAACGCCTAATGCAACCGGAAAATCAGGACCTTCCATAAGAGCGAGTTTGAGTTGCAAAGTGTTATCTTCGGCGTGAGCGTCATGAACCAAAACATTGTCTAATGTGTAGCCGTTTTCGCCAATTTTGACAACTTTAATCGAAAAACCGTCTTGAACTAAACCAAATTCATTGTTTTCGCCGAAAACCATTTTTTCGCCGTGTTTTAAATAAATGGCGTTTTTAAGACGACCTTCTTTGTTGTAAACAGCGTCATGGGTTCCGTTGTTGAAAATAACGCAGTTCTGAAGTATTTCGCAAACTGCTGCACCTTTATGTGCGTGAGCGGCTTTTAAAATTTCAGCAGTGCCTTGAGCGTCAGTTGCAACGGCTCTTGCAAAGAAATGTCCTCTTGCACCAAAGCACAATTCAGCCGGACGGAACGGGTCTTCAACAGTGCCGTAAGGTGAAGATTTCGATACGAAACCTCTTGGTGAAGTAGGAGAGTACTGACCTTTTGTTAAACCGTAAATTCTGTTGTTCAAAAGTATCATTTTCAAATCCACATTTCTACGGTTTGCATGGATAAAATGGTTTCCGCCGATTGCAAGTCCGTCGCCATCGCCTGAAATTTGCCATACCGACAAGTTAGGATTTGTTACTTTGCAACCTGTTGCGATAGCCGCAGCACGACCGTGAATTGTATTCATGCCGTAGGTCGCCATATAATGCGGAAGTCTTGAAGAACAACCAATTCCCGAAATTACGGCAGTGTTTTCAGGAGCAACGCCTATTTCAGCCATTGTTTTTTGCAATGCGGCCAAGAAAAAATGGTCACCGCAACCCGGACACCAACGAGGTTGTCCTTTTTTGAAATCATTTATAGTATATTCGCTCATTTCTTTTCTGCTTTTTAATAGATTTTGTTAAATGCTTCAACAAGTTCGCTGACATTAAAAGGTTGACCTTTTACTTCGTTGAATTGGAAAGGTACAAAATTGTCAACTTTCATTCTTAAATAACCTGCAAATTGACCGAGGTTTTGTTCGGCAACAACCACTTTTTTGTATTTTGTCAATACTTCAGAAGTGTTTTTCGGAAGCGGATTAATATATTTGAATTGTGCTAACGCAACTTTTTTACCTGCTTTACGCATTTCGTCCATTGCGGCATGTAAGTGTCCGTATGTAGAGCCGAACCCAACAATTAAGAGTTCAGCGTCATCTTTATCGCCTTCTACTTGCAAATCTGGAACTTGTATTTTTGCAATTTTTTCTTGACGTTTACGACACATTAAATCGTGATTTTCGGGATTTGTGGAGATTGCACCCGTTTTGTCGTCTTTTTCCAAACCACCGAGAATATGTGTGAAACCTTTTCTACCCGGAACTGCCCAATAACGAACCATATCTTTGTTTCTCATATAAGGAGTCCATTTGCCTAACAATTCTTCAGGAACGTATGGCGGGTTGATTGCTGGATAGTCGGAGAGATTCGGCAATTTAAACGCTGCTGAACCGTTGCCAAGATATGCGTCTGTCAAAAGTACAACGGGAGTCATGTGTTCCAAAGCAATTTTAGAAGCCTCGTAAGCAGCATCAAAACAATCAGTTGGAGAAAGTGCTGCTAAAACTGGCATCGGTGATTCTCCGTTTCTGCCGTAGAGTGCTTGTAAAAGGTCGGTCTGTTCTGATTTGGTAGGAAGACCAGTTGCAGGACCACCTCTTTGAACGTCTAATACAACAAGCGGAAGTTCCAAAATAACAGCCAAGTTCATTGCCTCTGATTTCAGACAAATTCCCGGTCCTGAAGTGCTTGTTGCGGCTAATGCGCCTGCAAAAGATGCACCTATTGCTGAAGCACAACCTGCGATTTCGTCTTCGCATTGAACTGTTGTAACGCCCAAACTTTTGTGTTTTGAAAGTTCGTGCAAAACGTCAGTAGCCGGTGTGATAGGATAGGAGCCGAGATAAAGTCTCAAACCTGCTTTTTCTGCGGCGGCAATAAGTCCGTAAGCGGTTGCTTTGTTGCCTGTTATATCCATATATCGACCCGGAACTTTGTTTTCGGTTTCTATTCTGTATACATTCATTGCCGAAGAATGGGTGTTATGACCGTAGTCATAACCGGCTTGAATAACTTTTATGTTAGCCTCAGCAACGCCGGGTTTCTTGGCAAATTTTTCTTTCAAGAAGTTGAATGCAATTTGCAAATCTCTGTCAAAAAGCCAACAAACAAGACCTAACGCAAACATGTTTCTGCATTTGAGAATGCTTTTTACATCCATGCCCGAATCTTTAAGACAATCCTTTACCATTGTTGTAAGCGGACACGCCACAACTCTGTCAGGGTCAATATTCATTTCTGCAAGGTAATCTTCAGAGTTAAATTGAGCCTTTTGCAAATCGGCTTGCTTAAAACTATCAGTGTCAATAATTATTGTTGCATTCGGTTTGGAATATTTGTACTGAGTTTTCAAAGCGGCTGCATTCATTGCAACGAGTACATCGCATTTGTCGCCTGGTGTGAAAACTTTTTCTGCTCCGATATGTACCTGAAAACCAGATACTCCAGTTAGCGAACCTTGTGGCGCGCGTATATCGGCTGGATAATCGGGAAATGTGCTTATGGAATTTCCTACTGTTGCGGAAATGGTAGAAAAGATATTTCCTGCAAGTTGCATTCCGTCGCCAGAATCGCCTGAAAATCTTACTACAACGTTGTCCAAATTTTTGATTTGTAAATTGTTTGCCATAATTTTTTTATTGAATCTTAATAATGCAAAGAAAACCATTTAACATTAACTAAACGTTAAATGGCTCAAATATTTTTGTATATTTTTACAAAATAAGTAAAATACGTAGTTTTAAAATTGTATAATTATACAGTTTCTAATTTAAAGAATCTAATCATATTCATTAAGTCTTCTGACATTTCTTCAAGGCTCTGACAATTAGTTGCAACCTCTTCGCTTAATGCTGCAACGTGTTGAGTGCTTGCTTTCGTCATCATCTTCTTTATCGTCAACAATCATTTGCCTTAACTCATCACATGCAGAGAGTGCTTGGTCAAAATGCGACATGTCATCTTCATAATTGATTTCTTTCTCTTGAAGCACATAGTTGATAAGATTTGATACAGCTTCGTTGGAACTTTCATCAATAGTCTCGCTAAGATGTAATTCTTTTAGGTACTTGACTTTTAGTTTATTAGCGTTTTTATTGATGTTAGATGTTCTAATAAAAATAATAGTGCTAACAATAACAAGCGGCATTATTATCATAATGACAGCCTTTAAGGTCTGCGTTTTTAGAGAATGGTTAGTGAAAAGATTGTCTTTCATCATATTATTACGATTTTGCTATTTTTCCTTTTTTTTAAAAAAAAACTATCAAAATAAATACCAAAAAGGCTGCAACTTTTTCTACAAAAAAGTATTGCAGCCCTTTTTTATACTTTTAATATATGTAAAGAAAGAAAATAATTATTTTCCTAACTTTATTTTCATCGCTTGAATATATTTGTCAGCGTTTCTGCCCTCATTAGAAGACGGATATTCCGACTTTATTCTTTCATATATTTTGAGTGCGTCTTCAAATTTTTGCGACTCTTCGTACAAAACTCCGAGTTTCTGCAAGTAAATAGGTGCAATAAAATTATTTTTTTCAGCCTTTGAGATTGCCTTTTTGTAATTACTTTCGGCTTTGTCTGTAAGACCTTTTTCCAAGTATGCATCGCCTAAAAGACCTATTGAAACAGGCTCTAACATAGGGTCGCTACTTGTAAAACCTTCCAATTGTTTGATTGCGTTGTCAAAATCCTGAAGATTCATGTAACATACACCTGCATAATATTTAGCGTTGTTAGCGGCTTTTGTGCCAGAAAATTCGCGAATGATTTCCAAAAATCCGGGGTAATTACTATCGCCGTTTAGTGCTAAGTTGAAAGAATCTCTTTCCAAATACTGTTCAGCCATAAACATCTGAGAGGCTGCATTGTTTTCTTTCGGTGCTTTGATAAATTTGTTATAAGCGTAAATGCCGAAGATAACCAAAACTATAATTCCCAAACCTATTAAGAATTTGTCTTTGTTGTCTTCAATAAACATTTCCGTTCTTCCTAACGAACTTTCAACTGATTCCAACTGATCGTTGCCGTTTTCGTTGTTTTGTGTGTTTGCCATTTTTAATTATTATATTTCCTAAAAAAATTAAGTTTGCAAAAATACTTTTTTTATTTGTATCGGCAAAATTTTTCTTAAAGAAAAAAATCCCCAAACATTGGGTTTGAGGATTTTTTGTTTTTTTTCTTTAATGGAGAAAAAATTACATTCTTTTTTCTTTAATACGCGCTTTTTTACCAGTAAGTTCCCTTACATAATAAATTCTTGCTCTACGTACCGAACCTCTTTTGTTAACTTCTACAGAAGAGATAAAAGGTGATTCAACGGGGAAAATTCTTTCAACGCCAGTACTGCCTGACATTTTTCTTACAGTGAAGGTTGCGCTTATGCCTTCTCCTTTTTTCTGGATTACTACTCCTCTAAATTGCTGAATCCTTTCTTTGTTGCCTTCTTTGATTTTGTAGTTTACAGTAATTGTATCACCGCTGTTGAAATTTGGCCATTCTCTTTTGAGTTTGTATTGCTCTTCAACTACTTTTAATAATTCCATGGTTTTATTTTAAATTTATTAACGTTATATTCAAAAATTTCGGAGTGCAATATTACAGACTTTTTTTCTGACTGCCAAATTTTTTACATTTTTTTTCATTTAATTTTTTATTAAGGATTTAGAAAAGATTTTTCATAAACTGTTAACAAAAAAATCTTACCTTTGTCTGCATTTTTACAATGTATATAACCAGAAATGAAAAAAATATTCATAATTCTTTTGTTTTGTATAACTGAATTAATTTCAGGATGTTTGGTAAACGATGACGAGTCTCCAATTTTGAATTCGTCGCCTATTGGGAAGTTTTCGCAGCCGAAAACACCGCTTGTGTGTGCCTATTTGCATATTGGTAATCGTAAACTTAGTGTCAAAGATTTGAGCCTTGAAGGAGTTGGAATCTTAAATTTGGCTTTTACCAAAATTACCAACAATCGCATGGGGCTTATTCACCCTCAAGACGCTCAAAACTTCATGATTGCCAAAAAGTTAAGAGATAAATATCCGACCATGAAAATTCTTGTTTCGGTGGGAGGTTATGGAACTTCAAAGGTGTTTTCTGATATGTGTATGACCGATTCTACAAGAGCAATTTTTGTGGACGATGCCGTAAGATTTGTCCGTTATTATTCTTTGGACGGTATTGACGTTGATTGGGAGTTCCCCGGTATGAGTTCCAAAACAAG
>CAJOGF010000032.1:0-12804 GCA_905233995.1 uncultured Bacteroidales bacterium
AACCTCTTGGAATTGTTGCTCCGTGAAAGTTTACTGTTAAATGATGTTTCGCCGCTGACTTTAAAAGGTCAATGCAATACGACATGTTTTTTTGGTTGTCGCCAGAAAAAAAGTCGATTTTAACACCCGATACTCCTATTTTTTCGCACCATGAAAATTCTTTTTCTCTCTTTTCGGGGTCGTTAAGACGGAATTTTGGTCCGGGTGCACCGTCAATCCAACCTATTGAAGAATTATACCAAATAATAGGTTTTATTTTGTTGTCATTGGCGTATTTAACTGCGTCTTCAATTGTTTTATTGTCTTTCATCTCGTCCCATTCTGCATCAATAAGAACGTAAGGAAGTTTTAGTTTTACAGCCAAATCAACATATTTTTTTATTATCTCGTAGTCGTTAGAGCCATGATTGTATGCCCAATAAATCCATGAAACAACTCCGGGGTGTATCCAATCTGTGTCTTTAATTTTTTGATGTTCAGATAAATCTGTTATTAATGTTGTTTCTACAATAGTTGAAAGTTCGCCGATAATTGCAACTCTCCATGGCGAAAAATAATCGCCCGAAAAATCAGTATCGTTTTTGTCAGGACGAACTTCAAAAATTTCTGTGTTGTTGTCGTTCCAAAGCGAAGATGCGCTATTGTAAGAAGAAATGTTTGCTTCGCTAAGAAGCACAAAAACGTTGTCTTGAGTTTCCAACAAACAAGGATAAGCCCATCTGCAATTAAAGCCGTCTTTCGATAGAAAAGTGCCGGAAAAACTTGGTACGGCTTTCTGTTTTGCAGTTAAAGAAAACGGAAAAAACATTTCGTAAGATTCGCACCATTGACCTATCCAACGTTTTGTGCTTTCAGAAATTCTAAAACTCGTTTTTTCTTGAGGTATTTTTCCGTTTTTTATGTCGTGATAACAATATCTAAATGCTACTCCATCGTTATAAACTCTTAAAATAAGTTCAGTGTTGTCGCTTAAAAAAACTCCGTATTCGTTTGCCGAGTTTGTGCAATAACTTTTTTTGCCTGATAGCATATTGTAACTTTCAGAGAAAGTTTCTCTAAACTTTAGCCCACTAAAATTTGGACTTTCTATTGTTAAAACGTTTTGTCCGTTGTATTGTATATTATTCTCCTTAATGGTGATTTTGCCATCGGGAGATTTTATTGTTTGTGCATTTGAAGTTAATATTACGGACAATAAAATTAAGGAAAAAATTAGTCTTTTCATAAAAATACTTTTATGGTGTAAAAATACAACATACCTTAAAAATATTTGTTATTTTTTGTTACAAATTTTTACGTTTTTGTTACAAAAGTGTTAATTTGGTGGTTTTGGGCAAAAAAAATAAAAATGTTACACTTAGAGATATTTTTGTAACCTAATCGTAAAAAATATATTTGAAAAAAATCTAACTTTACCCAAAAAATAAAAAAATATTAAATTTATGAAAAAGAATATTTTATTTCTCTGTCTATTAATTATTTGCGTTTCTTGTTCCAATAAGTATTCCTCTATCGAAAAGGGTGCTTTTGAAACTGGTAAATATCGCAATGTTTTTCTTGAAATGGGTTATGACGAAAAAGAAATCAATGAAAAATTAAATAATATTTTCAATGATGTTTTTTTCGGAGAAAACCGTATTTATTTTGAAGTCGGAGATTCTTTGGGCTATATTTCTGACGTTAAAAATCAAGATGTTAGAACCGAAGGAATGTCATACGGAATGATGATTGCTGTTCAGTTTAATCGTCAAGATATTTTTGATAGGCTTTGGCTTTGGAGTAAAAAATATATGCAACATCAAGACGGCGACCGTAAGGGATATTTTGCGTGGTCGTGCAAGACAAATGGTATCAGGAACGCCGATGGTGCAGCCTCTGACGGTGAGTTATATTACGTAACTTCTCTTATTTTTGCTTCTAATCTTTGGGGCGATAATGGTAAAATCAATTATAAAAAAGAGGCAAAGTTTATTCTTGATTGTGCTATGGAAAAAGACGGTACGGGAGGTTCAATGCCGCTTATCAACAAGGAAAACAAACTTATAACTTTTACTCCTGATAAATTTGGAAGTACTTTTACTGACCCTTCGTATCATATTCCTGCTTTTTATGAAGTTTGGGCTAAATGGGCAGACGATTCAAGAGCAGATTTTTGGAAAGCCGCTGCTGACTCTGCAAGATTATTTCTTCATAAGGCAATTAATCCTAAAACGGGGCTTAATCCTGATTTTTGTAATTATGACGGCTCTCTTTTTTCCGACCCTCGTTGGAAACCCGTTTGTAATTTCCGATATGACTCTTGGAGAGTGCCTATGAACATTGCCCTTGACTATCAATGGTCGTGTGTTGACTCAAAATGGCAACAACAATATGGCGAGACAATTCAAAACTTTTTCTATTCTCAAGGTATTAATTCGTTTGTAGACCAATACAGAGTGGACGGAAGTTTGCCGTCTGAAGATGAAATTCTTCAAGCCGGAAGTTATCCAAAGGCGTTAAGACATTCGGTTGGAATAGTTTCAACGCTTGCTGCTGCCTCAAAAATGTGTTCTCATTCCAAAAGTAAAGAGTTTGTTAATGCGTTTTGGAATTTAAAGCACGAGCCTTTGTCTGACGGATATTTTGATGCTTATTATGACGGACTTTTAAGACTTTTTGCTTTTATGCATTTGAGCGGAAAATATAGAATTATAGAACCTAAAAAATAATTTTTTTTTAATGAAAAGACATTTTTTGACTTTATCCTTGGTTTTGACTATGGGATTAAGTAACCTTTATGGTCAACAATATCCTTATCAAAACCCAAATTTAAGTGCGAAGGAGCGTGCAGAAGATCTTTGCAGCCGCTTGACATTGGAAGAAAAGGCGCAGTTGATGCTTGATGAATCGCCTGCAATTGAAAGATTGGGTATTAAAAAATTTTTTTGGTGGAGTGAGGCTCTTCACGGTGCGGCAAATATGGGAAATGTTACCGTTTTTCCAGAACCTGTTGCAATGGCATCGTCTTTCAATCCCGAGCTTTTATATAAGGTGTTTGACGTTGCGAGTACGGAATTTCGTGCGCAGTACAACAAACGTATGCTCAATGGTGGCGAAGACGAGAAATTTCACAGCCTTTCGGTTTGGACTCCTAACGTTAATATTTTCAGAGACCCGCGTTGGGGACGTGGTCAGGAAACTTATGGTGAAGACCCGTTTTTGACTTCAGTTATGGGTGTTCAAGTTGTAAAAGGTCTGCAAGGTCCTGAAAATTCAAAATACAGAAAACTATGGGCGTGTGCTAAACATTACGCCGTTCATTCAGGGCCAGAATACACAAGACATTCTGCAAATTTAACAGACGTTTCAGCGCGTGATTTTTGGGAAACTTACATGCCGGCATTTAAAGTTTTGGTTCAAGATGCTAAAGTTCGCGAAGTAATGTGTGCTTATCAGAGACTTGACGATGAACCTTGTTGTGGAAATACAAGACTTTTACAGAAAATTTTACGCGATGATTGGGGGTTTAAGTATTTGGTTGTAAGCGATTGTGGTGCTGTTACCGACTTTTATACAACACATAAGTCTTCCTCTGACGCTGTTCATTCGGCATATAAAGGTGTAATTTCAGGAACTGACGTTGAGTGTGGTTATAATTATGTTTACAAATCTGTTCCTGATGCCGTAAAACAGGGATTGTTGACGGAAGATGAGGTTAATAAACATGTTATTAGATTGTTAGAAGGTCGTTTCGACCTCGGCGAAATGGATAATCCAGAATTGGTAGAATGGTCGAAAATTCCGGCATCAAAACTATCGTGTCAAGAACACAAAAACTTATCGCTTGAAATGGCTCGTCAGACGATAGTTTTGCTTCAGAACAACAACAATGTGTTACCTCTTAAAAAAAATGCTGAAAAAATTGCTGTCATTGGTCCAAATGCTGATAATACTCCTATGATGTGGGGAAATTATAATGGTATGCCTAATTCAACGGTAAATATTTTACAAGGAATCAAAGCCAAACAAAAAAATGTTGTCTATTATGCAGGTTGTGATTTAACATACGACAAAGTTCTTGACAATCGTATTGCTACCGAATGTACTGCTGATGGCAAAAAAGGTTTGAAAGGTACGTTTTGGAACAATGTTAAATCCGAAGGCGCACCAGTTACAACAGAATTTTATGCTAATCCCGTAAATGTTACAACGGCAGGAATGCATGTCTTTGCTCAAAATGTTAAAATTGAGGATTTTTCAGCAAAATATCAAACAACTTTTGCACCGAAAAATGCGGGCGAATACGTTTTGAATGTTGAAGGTTGCGGACATTTTGAAGTTTATGTCAACGGTGAACAAAAACATAAAGTTCATATTTGGAGAACAACTCCAACTCGAACAGTTATCAACGCAAAAGCCGGTGAAAAATTTGACATCGAAATTCGTTTCTCTCATGTTAAAACTTGGAATGCTAACATAAAAATCGAAATAGCAAAAGAATATCCTATTGATTATCAAGATATTATCTCTAAACTTAAAGGTATTAACAAGGTGATTTTTGTCGGTGGAATTTCTCCTCAACTTGAAGGCGAAGAAATGCCTGTAAATGCTGAAGGT
This sequence comes from uncultured Bacteroidales bacterium, assembly GCA_905233995.1. Taxonomy (GTDB): domain Bacteria; phylum Bacteroidota; class Bacteroidia; order Bacteroidales; family UBA3824; genus UBA3824. Next base: position 4,597 of record CAJOGF010000032.1, read on the forward strand.
TTCAAGGGTGGCGACCGTACAAATATCGAATTGCCGAAAGTTCAGAGGGATTTCCTAAAAGCATTGAAAGAGGCTGGAAAAACGGTTGTTTTTGTTAATTGTTCAGGTTCGGCGATTGCGTTAGAGCCTGAAACCAAAACTTGTGATGCTATTCTTCAAGCATGGTATGCAGGTCAAGAGGGCGGAACGGCAATCGCAGAAGTTCTTTTCGGAGATATTAATCCGAGCGGAAAATTGCCTGTTACATTCTATAAAAATTCATCACAACTTCCTGATTTTGAAGATTATTCTATGAAAGGAAGAACTTATCGTTATTTCAATGATCCACTTTTTGCATTCGGTTATGGAAAGAGTTATACAACGTTTGAAATTGGTTCAGGTAAAATAACTAAAAGTGGTAAAAATTACATAGTTAGCGTACCTGTTAAAAATACTGGTAAAGTTTTCGGAACTGAAATCGTTCAGGTTTATATTAAGGATTTGCAAGATAAAGAAGGACCGAGATTTTCGTTAAGAGGTTTTGCTCGTGTTGACTTGAAAGCGGGTGAGCAAAAAACTGCTGAAATAACTTTAACACCAAACGAGTTTGAATTTTATGACCCGCATATCTACGAAATGCGTATAAAACCCGGTGATTACGAAATCTATTACGGCAACTCGTCAAGAGATAAGGATTTGAAAAAAATACCGTTTAAATTGGATTTATAAAAAAAATCGGGAATTTAGTTCCCGATTTTTTTTTATTTAATTCTTTCGTAAACCGCAAAAAAATACGGATAATCGTTTTTTTCGTCGGCTTTAAACTCGTCTGAAACTGAATTGATTCGCCAATCGTCAATGTCAATTTCTGGAAAAAAAGCGTCAGCATCTTCAAATGTGTGGCGGATATTGGTAACATAGAGTTTGTCGGCTCTTGGGAAAAAATAATTGTAGATTTCAGCACCGCCTATGACGAAACATTTTTCGCAATTTTTTATAACTCTAAGATTCAAAACTTCGTCCATGTTGTTGCAAGAGATTGCGTTGTCGAAAATTTTTTCTTCGTCTCTTGTCAGCACTATGTTGACACGATTTGGTAACGCTCCTTTGGGTAGAGATTCAAATGTTTTTCTGCCCATAATAACGGGGTGTCCGCTTGTGATTTCTTTGAAATTTTTCATATCGCCCGACAAATGACACAAAAGCGAATTGTTTTTTCCAATTGCATTTTTTTGGTCAACGGCGACTATCATACAAACTTCCATTCTTATATTTTTGCTTTAGTTATACTGATATAACTCCCTTAATTGTAGGGTGATATTGATAATTCTTAATTTTGAAATCTTCGTATTTGAACGAAAAAATATCTTTGACTTCAGGATTGATTTCCATTTCAGGCAAAGGATACGGCTCTCTTGAAAGTTGCAGTTTTACTTGGTCTAAATGATTTAAATAGATATGAGCATCTCCTAAGGTGTGGACAAAAACTCCGGGCTTTAATCCGCAAACTTGAGCCACCATTTTAGTCAGCAATGCGTAGGAGGCAATGTTGAAAGGAACGCCCAAAAAACTATCGCCGCTTCTTTGGTAAAGTTGACAAGAAAGTTTGCCTTCCCAAACGTAGAATTGAAACATCGTATGACACGGCGGCAAAGCCATACTGTCAACATCGGCAGGATTCCATGCCGAGACAATATGCCGTCTTGAATCAGGATTGTTTTTTATGCTGGAAATCAGGTTTTTGATTTGGTCTATTTCTTTACCTTCCGGTGTTTTCCAATGACGCCATTGATAACCGTAAACAGGTCCTAAATCGCCATTTTCGTCAGCCCACTCGTTCCAAATTCTTACTCCATTGTCCTGAAGATATTTAACGTTTGTATCTCCGGCAAGAAACCATAAAAGTTCGTAAATTATTGATTTCAAGTGTATTTTTTTTGTCGTAACAAGAGGAAACCCTTCAGAAAGGTCGAATCTCATTTGATAACCAAAATAACTGATTGTACCAGTGCCGGTTCTATCTTGTTTCTTAACGCCTTTGTCAAGGATAGTTTTTAGTAAATCGAGATATTGTTTCATTTCTTTCTGCTTATTATTTCATCGCGTACCACTGACGCAAATTCGTAATCTTCTTTTTCAACGGCTTTTTCGAGTATTTCGTTGAGTTCTTTTAGTGTCATAACCTCTAAATTTGGTTTTGAATCGCGCACAAAAACCTCCGTATCGTCGCTTGCCCAACCTGCTTTGTCCATCACAACTTCGTAGGCGTAAATTGGACAATGAAATTTTAGCGCAATTGCAACTGCATCTGATGTCCTTGCGTCAATCCTTATGATTTCGTCTTCTGGCAAATTGGGCGTTTTACACAAAACTTCAGCATAGAAAATGCCTTTTTCAACATTTGTAATCACTACTTCTAAGATTTCTATGTCGAAGGCTAAGGAGAATTTGTGAATAAAATCGTAAACTAAAGGACGTGCTGGTGTAAAACCGTCCAATTCAATGGCGATTGCCTGAGCCTCCGAAAAGCCTATCACAATTGGTAGTTTTCTGTTGCCGTTTTTTTCGGCTAAAATCAGCGTGTAAGCGTTTTCGATATTGGTTTTGTTGGCTATGTTTACAACTGTCAGCGGAATTTTTTCCATGGAAAAACGTTAAAAAAAATATATGGCAAATTTATATTTTTTTTCAGATAAACGCAAATTTTTTTTTACTTTTTATAATTTTAAATGTTTGATTTTACCAAAACATAAAAAAATGAAACATAAAGATAATAGTTAATTGCAGTTGATTTTTTATTTTTACAAAAATTTTTTTATTCGTATTATGAAAAGTAATTGTTTGATATTATTCTTTAGTTTAGGATTATTGACTACTAATGTTAACGCTCAAGTTGGGCAACCTTACATTCATGACCCTTCCACAATAGCGGAGTGCGGCGGAAAATATTATACTTTCGGCACTGGCGGTGGTGGTTTGATTTCAGAAGACGGAGGTTATACTTGGAAAGGTGGTGCTGAGCGTCCCGGTGGAGGTGCGGCTCCTGATGTATTGAAAATAAAAGATAGATATTTGGTAATTTATGGTGCAACCGGTGGTGGACTTGGTGGCGGTCATTACGGTAAAATCCTTACAATGTGGAACAAAACGCTCGATCCAAAATCTCCTGATTTTAAATTCACCAAGGCTATTGAAGTTACCTCTTCGGACGGAATGGAAGACTGCGATGCTATTGACCCCGGTTTGTTGCTCGATCCTACAACAGGTAGACTTTGGGTAAGTTATGGAACTTATTTCGGAAATATCAGACTTATAGAACTTGACCCCGAAACGGGTAAACGTGTTGAAGGAAACAAAGCAATTGATATTGCAATCGACTGTGAGGCAACTGATTTGATGTATCGTGATGGTTGGTATTATCTTTTGGGAACGCATGGCACTTGTTGTGACGGCGTAAATTCTACTTATAATATTGTTTGTGGACGTTCAAAAAGCGTTTTAGGTCCTTATCTTGACAATGTTGACCGCGATATGAAACAAGGTGGCGGAAAACTTGTTGTTGCAACGGGAGATAGGGCAGTAGGAGCAGGGCATTTCGGACGCTTTGTTGTTGCCGAAGGCGTTGAAGTTATGTCTTGTCATTGGGAGGCTGATTTTAATCAAAGCGGGCGAAGTGTTTTGGCTGTTTTGCCTTTGGTTTGGAAAAACGGGTGGCCTAAAGCAGGCGAAAAAGTGAAAGAGGGTGTTTATGAAATTCAGTCGGAAAGGCGAGGTTATGCTTTGGAGATTGCAACCGATTTTGTCAGGATTCCTCAAGATAGACAAGCATGGTGGAGAATAGATCCAAATGAGCCTATCAAAAGGCTTGAATTTCAGAGCCTTCAAGATGTTGAAAAAAATTGGCAAAAAGGTACTTTGGAAGTTCGTTTAAGCGATTTTATGTTTCGTCCTAATCAGAATTGGAAAATTCAGCCTGTTGAAAATAAAGGTGGTTATTTGGGTAATCCGTATTTTAAAATAACTATTGACGGTACTTCTCGTACTCTTTCAGCAACCAAAGATTTAGAAGTTGTTGCAACTGATAATTTTACGGGAGAGGATTCGCAACTTTGGCGTATCGAACAACTAACGGACGGTACTTATAGAATTATGCCAAAGCAAATTCCGGGTCAAGGTGTTGACAATACAAAATATGTTCTTTATTCAATCGGCGATAGTACACCGACTTTGAAAGAATGGGATTTCAATACCGATAATTCTAAGTGGAATTTGGTAAAACATTAGTTTTTATTGTTCTGACACGAAAGAAATCGGTTCAATAATTTCCCAAATCGGAAGTGATTTTTGTACAATGCGACAATGTTTTGTTAACTTTGCCGCATGAAAGATTTTTTGCCGATATTGAGCATTACGGGTTCCGATTCGACGGGTGGTTCGGGTATTCAGGCGGACATCAAGACGATATATTCGCTTGGTGGATACGCTGTTACGGCTATTACTGCCATAATCGTTCAAAATTCCAAAAGTATTTTGGCTTTTGAAAATATCCCTTCGTCTTTGGTGCAGGAGCAGATAACAACCGTTTATGGCGAAATCCACCCAAAGGCCGTCAAAATTGGTCTTGTTCGTGATGCCGTTACCGTTAAAAAAATTTCGCAAGAAATTGTAAGAAGTAGCAATATCGTTGTTGATGCGGGTTTCATAAGTTCGAGGGGCGAGAAACTCGTTTCTGACGATGTTGTAAAGTCTTTTGAAGAATACATTTTTCCTCAAGCCAAAATACTTGTGCTGAAAATTCAAGAAGCCGAAATGCTCAGCGGCGACAAGATTGTATCGACTTCTGATATGCTGTCAACCGCAAAAAAACTTCTTGGCTACGGTGTACAGTCGGTTTTGTTGCAAGGCGGACATTCTGCTGACGGTATTATGACCGATGTTTTGGTTGTTGAGGGTAACGAGGATAGTCCGCTTTTTTTTACTTCGCCTGATACTCGCGGATGGAATTTTCACGGCGTTGTCGGCACGCTTTCTTCGGCGGCGGCAACGTTTCTTGCTAAAGGTTGTTCGATAGAGCAGACTGCCAAAAATGCACATGAATATATCCGAAGTCTTGTGGCGTATTCGGTGGTCTCGGATACCGACAATATTATTCGTCATTTCAATCATAATGTCATAAGCGACAGAAATGCAGAGATTTACAATAATTTTATGTCTCTTGTTGCCAAACATTCTTCAGAAAGTCGTGAGGTTAATTTTTATGCTGACAATCTAAATATCACGCCCCGTTACTTGTCGCAAATAACCCGTAGAATCACTGGTAAATCCCCTAAGGAAATTATTGACGGTTTTATTATAAAGGAGATAGAACAAACTTTGCTCTCCACTACTTTGACGATTCAAGAGGTTGCATATCAATTTGGTTTTGCGACCGAAGCGTCATTTTGTAAATTCTTTTTAAGACAAAAAGGCGTTTCTGCAAAGGAATTTAGGAGTAGGTGAGGGGCAGAAAAAACAAAATCTCAGCATTGATTTCCCATTTCGGAATTGAAATTTGTTCTCTGAAATTGTTTGTTCTACTTTTGTGGCGTTAATCGTAAAAACACATAAAAAATGGAAAATAGAGAACAATTGAATAGAAATTTGGCACAAATGCTAAAAGGTGGTGTCATAATGGACGTTACAACACCCGAACAAGCAAAAATCGCGGAGTCCGCAGGTGCGTGTGCTGTTATGGCGTTGGAAAAAATTCCTGCTGACATTAGAGCGGCTGGTGGCGTGGCAAGAATGAGCGACCCGAAAATGATTAAGTCGATTCAAAACGCCGTTTCGATTCCCGTAATGGCAAAATGTAGAATTGGTCATTTTGTTGAGGCTCAAATACTTGAAGCCATAGAAATCGACTATATTGACGAGTCGGAAGTTCTGTCGCCAGCCGATGACGTGTTCCATATCGACAAACGAAAATTTAAAGTGCCTTTCGTGTGTGGCGCAAGAGATTTGGGCGAGGCATTGCGTAGAATAAACGAGGGCGCAACGATGATTCGTACAAAAGGCGAACCCGGTACGGGCGACATCATTCAAGCGGTGCGTCATCTTAGAAAAATGCAAAGTGAGATTCGTCGCATTAAATCTTTGAGCGAAGACGAACTCTACGAAGCCGCAAAACAATTGCAAGTGCCTTACAATCTTGTTAGTTTTGTTCATGACAATGGCAAATTGCCAGTTGTTAATTTCGCTGCTGGAGGCGTTGCAACCCCTGCCGACGCAGCGTTGATGATGCAACTTGGCGCAGAAGGCGTTTTTGTCGGTAGCGGTATTTTCAAGTCGGGAAACCCAGAAAAACGCGCTCAGGCAATTGTCAGAGCCGTTACAAACTACGACAAACCCAACATCATTGCTGAACTTTCAGAAGACCTCGGCGGTGCAATGGTGGGTATCAACGAAGAGGAAATAAAACTTCTAATGGCTGAACGTGGAAAATGAGAATAGCAATTTTAGCACTTCAAGGGGCGTTTGAAGAACATCGTCAAATGCTCCTTCGTCTTGGAGTTGAGAATTTTTTGGTCCGCAATCTTGATGACTGGAAACAGAAAAAGGACGCACTTATTATCCCCGGTGGCGAAAGTACAACGATTCTGAAACTTCTCTACGACCTTTCTTTGTTCGATTTGGTTCGTAGTGAGATTTTGACTGGATTGCCGGTATTTGGAACGTGCGCTGGTCTTATAATGTTGGATTCCAACCATTTGGCAACCATGAATATTCAGGTAAAACGTAATGCTTACGGTCGTCAGTTGGGAAGTTTTTTCACTGAAGGCGATTTTATAGGTATCAGTGGTAAAATCCCGATGACTTTTATTCGTGCGCCTTATATTGAAACGACGTGCAATGGTGTTGAGGTTCTGTCAGTTGTAAATGGCAACATTGTTGCTGCTCGTCAAGGTAGTCAGTTGGTTACGGCTTTTCATCCCGAATTGAACGACGATACGAGGGTGCATGAATATTTTTTGAGGATGATAGAAAAATAAAACGCCAAATCAAAATACAAAGGCTCTGACGGTGGCGCAAGAAACGACGAAAAACAGAGAATGTAAAAACCACATGAAACTCACCCTTCACCACGATTTACGAAAAAAAGCAACGAATTAGGCGTTTGTCAGCTTATTTGACCGTGGGTTCACACCCACGGCTATTATATATCACCCCTACGGGGTTTGGCTACCGAATTATATCTGAAACCAAGTCCTGAAAGGACGAAACAATGTGTATTAAAACGCCTAATTCGTAAAATCGTTTTCAAAACCGCTTTGCAAGGTAACTTTGGAAAATAGTTTTTCGTTTGATAATGGTTGGTATTTTGAGTTAGACTGTTATTACAACGGCAAAGGTAATTATGAATATATCTATTTAAGTCGCGACTATTTCAATTTTGAAGCATACATTGAAAAGTCGTTTTTGAATGATGCGTTAAGTGTTGAACTTGGTGTTTCGGACATTTTCTACAAACAGCGTAACGATATAAAAATGAGTACAGAAACCGGCTTTTTGGACGTTCACAAAAAAAGCGACACCCGCGAGTTTTCGCTTGTCATAAAGTATAAGTTTAACGCCGCCAAATCCAAATACAAAGGCACTGGCGCAGGTAACGATGAAAAACAAAGGATGTAATCTCCTGACTGTAATCGGTTTTTAGCAGTTTACAGTCAGAATTTCTTCGCATTTCTCCAAGTCAAATCCTTTGTAAACCACCAACAAGCAATGGAGCGTTGTCCCCTTGGATTTTTGAACTACCAAGCCATATTGAGAGTATTTTTTCAATTGTGCAACGCCCTCGTCGCTTTTGGTCTTAATTTCCGTGTCGGTGGCATCGCCTTTTACATACTTGAACTCAATGAGATAACTATGTTTTAAGTCGGGATAGATGTCTGTCCTCGGCTCAAGGTAAAGGTCGGGGAATCCTGCCGACGTGTCGGCCTCCGAATGTGAGAAATAAACCTTGCTCTGACACGTAGTCGCCAACGTGAAGCCATGCAGAAACTTCTCGCCCTTGGCTTTGTCGCGTGTCGTGGCGAAAGTTTTGATTGTGGTGGCTACATATTCGAAAAATGGTTTGTATTCGCCGTGGAACGCCATTTTTGACAGTAATTTGCCGCCGTTCCAAGAGTCATATACCAAGTCATTATCGTTGTAATTGTCCATTAGGTAGTTGATAAGTTGTTCTTTTACAAC
>CAJOGF010000032.1:12886-27554 GCA_905233995.1 uncultured Bacteroidales bacterium
AAATGGTCGCTGAGTCTGCCTTTTATATATCCATCGGTAATGAGATTTTGAATTATCGAGCCTTCAAACTCCATCTCCTTGTCCTTGCGGATTAGCATTTTGAGTTTGGCATAGTCGGTGCGGATGTTGCTGTCGATGATTTGCTCGGGGAATTCGCCAAAAGCGCAAAGTTGGTCGGTGAAATACAACAGCATGTCCGAATTGTACATCGTTGTCTTGCCGAAACTGCGTTTTGCAAAACAATAGTTGTCGTACCATGGACGGATTGTTTCGATGATTTCATCAACGGAACACGGAAAATGGAAATATTCGCTGTAATACGTGAGCATTTCGCGGGCTTCCTGTTCGGTGAAGCCTGTGATTTCGTTGAACCGTGCGTCTGTGGTGTAGTTGGAGCCGATGTTGAATCCGCTTGTCAGGTCGTCGAGCGTTACGGGCGAAACTCCAGTTATGAAAAGTCTTTCGATGGATGTCTGCGAGCCGTCCTTGATGGCGTTGAAAAACGTGCGCAAGTATCCCGTTCTGTGCGTCTCGTCCATATAGCGACCGAGTTGCGTGTAGTCGGAGAGGATGTTGTTGGAGAAGTTGTCATACTCGTCGATGAAGAGGTAAATCTTCTTGTCGGTCTTTTCAATCTCCTGAATGATGTATTTGAGTTCGTCAACGGCGTTTTTGTTCATTTTTTCAAGTTCTTCCTTCGCATTGCTGGGAAAGAATTGAGAATAGACATCGCAGAAGTTTTTGAACCTCAGGTCGCAATACGAGTTGAAATTTGTCTTGTAGTCGTCGATGTATCCATTGACCATCGCAAAGTTGAGATGCATGACAAGATATGAGTTCCGGCTCTCGGTCTGGTGATCGTAAATCCACAGCCCCGAAAACATCTTGTCGAAAATGTCTTTCTTGTTGATGTCGTAATATGTTTTTAACATATTGAGCGTCAGCGTCTTGCCAAATCGACGCGGACGAACTAAAAAGAAATATTTATTTGCGTACTCTATCTCTTGGATAAAGCGCGTTTTGTCAACGTAATAACAATTGTCGCGGCGGAGCATTTCAAAGCCCTGTATGCCGTATGGTATGCGTTTTGCCTTGGGATTCCACATGGTCTTTCGCTTTTTGTGGCAAAGTTAATGAAAGTTTGCGGGTTTTGCAATTATTTTTTCTGCGAATTGATGCGGGATTTTGCGCTGCGGTATGATGATTCTCCAAACGACATTATTTGTTGGATTTCGTCGATTGATTTGCCAAGGTCTTCGAGGGTGAGGATTATTTTGTAGCGCGGTGTTAGTTTATGATATTCGTTTTCCAATGTTTTGACAAATTCAGGTTTAAGCGTCCTGTAATATTCTATGAAGTTTACCATGTCGTCGGGTGTCCATGAAACTATTGAACCGTTGCTGATAATATGTTTGTATAGTTTTTCGCCAGATGCTACAAATGCGTTTGTTTTGGTGTTTCCCTCTGCCAATCTCTGTTTAAGAGTTTGTATTTCATTGTGGAGATTGCGTTGCTTTGTACGGTGGTAGTATGCGCCACATATAATAACACCCACAAACAATGCAATCAGGATAAGAAGCGTGTGATTTGTCTCATCGTCGGGCTGCTTACTTTTTAAATTGTTATATTGCCTTAATGCAATTTGCTTGTTTTCAGTGCTTAAGATTTCTATGATGGAATCTTTTTCGGAGATAATCTTGTCTTGGATGTTAATAGCTGCGTCATTGTCATTTTGAAGCCGTTTGCATTGGCAGAGGATTTTTAGGAAATCAATTTTCGTTTCTGGCCATTCGTATTGAAGACCTTTGTTGCATATTGTTTCTGCTTGTGCGAAATTATTTTCGTTCAAGTAGGCTTTTGCGAGGTTGATTTGTGCAGGGATGATTGGGTATATTTCCAATGCTTTTAGGAAATTATCTTTCGCTATCATGCTGTCTTCACTGTCTGTTAATTCGCCTAATGCGTTGTATATAAAAGCCATGTCGTATGGTTCGATGTCGTTTGCGGTCAGCAAGGCAAGGCGTAGCCAAGTTTTGGCACTGTCTGTCTCATTCAGGTCTTTATATATGATTGCTTTGTTTAGTGTTGCATATGCAATTTGTCTTTTGTTTCCCGACTTTTCAGCATATAACATTTGTAAATCGCTGGCAATCTTTGCGTTGACCATATTTCTTTCGTATTTGTGAAAAATGCCTTTCAGATAATAAATTTGAGCTGACAGATAGTAGTCGTTTGCTTCCAATGCAAGTTTGTTGGACTTGCCCCAAAAATACAGTGCGCTGTCATACATATCCTTGTCTTTGAAGTAATGTGTTGATTTCCAAAGTAATACTTCGGATAGTTTGCTTTTTTCGTTTGTTGTATTGTAATAGTTTTCAGCAATGTGCAATAAGGAATCGATGTTGTTTTTATCAATTGTTTTCAGACGGTTTGCAAGGATGTTGTAATATGCAATTTCGTTTCGCTTGGCATTGGTGGTGTCAAGCGTTCCAAAAAGTGCCTTTGCGGAATCCCTTTGATTTTGACGGATGAGGGTATCGACATCGGCAATTATTTGATACAGGCCCGTATTTTTTTCAAAACACGAGGTTAATGTAATAATTAATAGAATTTTTATAATTGTATTTAACTTTTTCATTTGTGTTCATTTAATTTGTTGCAAAGGTAATATTTTTTAGATAAATGTCCAAATTTCAAAACATTGCATTGATGCAACAATTGTTTCATCGGTGCAACAAATGATGCATACGTGCAATATATGCGGAATTTTGTTGCATTTTTGCCTATTTTAAATTGCAATTATCTGATTTTGGTGTACTTGCAAATTTTGCCATGCAACAAGTGCTTGACAGATGTTTTTTTTGATGTAACTTTGCACCAGACAAAACAACAAAAGCGAACACAAAATGAAGAAAAAGATTTTCAGCTATTTATTTGTTGCCGCATTGTTTATGTCGGGAATCTGGCCACCAGGTTCGTATGAGCCCACCGGCAAACGAATCCCAATCCCCGGCAAGCCACCAATCATTGTGGTATTCTCCGGCAGCAAGTAAGAAACGCAAGACATTTTTCTCCATTTTTAGGAAAATGGAGCGGTGGAGTGCTGAAAAACCGAAGAGAAGAGTAAGCAAAAATCGTTTAAATATTTAAACATAATTGTTAATCGGCAAGTTGCTAAGGCCATGCGACAAGCCATAGTGAATTGAAAAATTAATTAATTTTATTATAATTATGAAAAATAAATTATTTATGGCATTATCTATCCTATTTGCTGTGTCAGCCTGTGAGGATAATAATGAGATTTGTCAAAACGAGATTAATGACAATACAGAAAATACTGCAAGCATTATAGAATTAACACCAAAAGAGTATGCCGTATTATCTGCGTTGTCGCGTAGTTCTACAAAAATTAAGGAAGATGAAGTACGAGACATCGTATCAGATTTTAAGGTGAGTGATTATACTGAAACTAAAATTGTACCTATCATAAATCGTAAAAGTCTTAGTAAATCAACCGATATAAATGAAGATACGGTTTTATATGTTGTCGGCTTAGGTAACGAAGAAGGTTGGGCTATTGTTTCCGGAGATGTAAGATTGCCAGAAACAGTATTAGCGTATTCTGATGAAGGTTCGGCTGAGGAAGTCGCTGAAGATGAAGGCTTTTCAGTTTTTTTAGATTATTTGGTGAATTATTATGACAGCTGCATTGTTAATTACGAAGCGGAAAAAGATTCTCTTGTTAATATCATTTGCGAAAAATCTGGATTAGTAACAGATTCTATGATTATTTTAAGTAAAAAACAAGTTGCACCAGGCTTTAGAGATGATGATATTGTCAATGAGTGGTCAACTTCAACTAATTGGTATAATACTTTGTCAGTCGGACCGTTAGTTCCAGTAACATGGAAACAACGCGGTGAATATAATGACGTACTTCAACAAATTAAAGGAAAAGATTACCGACTCGGTTGTACATCATTAGCAACTGCTCAACTTATGACTTATTGGAAATATCCTAAAAATATGCGTGCAAATGGCACATTAATTGATTGGGATGCAATTACAAAATATGCAGATATAGAAGGCTGTAGTGATGCTGTAAAACACCAAATTCAAACGCTCTGTTATGTGCTTAGCGGCTTCTGTAATACCACATATATGAAAAACAATAGTATGTCACTTCCAAAAAATTCACTTGAAGTATTGTCAGGTTTAGGGTATCAAGTGCCTGATGATTTTATTCAATATTCAAAAAATAGGGTTGAAAAATCTATATTAGAAAAAACACCGTTAGTTGCTTACGGTGCAAGTAAGGTTACAAAAGGATTGTCTACTGCTTTGTCTATTGTAACGGCGGGTATAGTAAATACTACTATTCCTCAACATGTATGGCTTATTGATGGATTTGTCAGACAAGAAATGATTACGACAAAGTATGTAACGTATAAGGACAGATATAACTATTATAATAAATCTGATGCATCTTCTTTATTGAAAAAAGTAATTGCGCCGATAGATAACCCACAAAAACCTAATACTCCGAATAATAATAGCGGTGAAAAAAAATACTCCACGGTAACGATGGTATATAAAATTACCAATAAAAGAGAATTGATACATATGAATTGGGGGTGGGGCGATAAATTATCTACATGTTGGTATCTTGCAGGTGTTTTTGATAGCTCAGATGCTTATAAAAACGTTGGAACAAGTTTTCAAAGAGATTCTGATATACCACACGAAAAAATATATTCAGGCGTTCATATAGCGACAAATATTCATCCCCAAAAATAATAATCATAAAAAATGAAAAGGATTTTATTAATAGCATTTATTTTGTCAATTACAGCCATAACGGCTTGTACAAAGCATTACAAGTATAGGTCGTGTTATGTAGGTTGTTACTATATTCCAAAATCTTTGACGGCGAAAGTTAGTGGCAAATCTCCTAATTTTGAGATTAGTGTAGTACCTACTTATGGTACATGTTACAACTTAAAGCTTGGGAGTTCGCAGCAAGGTGAAGAGTATAGTAAATATGCAGAATATTACGGCGATACGAATTTTATGCGAGATGACGACGATTACGGCGGAGTTGATGTAAGTTGTAATCCGCTTGCTTCAATATCCGTAACTTGTAATCAGGACTGGGACTCAGAACATCCGGCGGAAACGGTGCTTAACGATTTGATTGCGACCGATGTACAGTCTTTTAAAAAAAAACTTGAAAGTGGTTATAAAGAATCAAGCAATTTTTTTTATTATAATAGGTTGACAGATATTGATTATACCTCAATTAGACCTTATGGAAAAGTTATATATTTGTATATGCCGTCATCAGCGGGTAAGCAGGGAAAGTATGAATTTACAATTGCCGTTGGTTTTGATGAAGATCCAATTACGGGGAAAAAAGTATCAGTAGAGCCAGTTACAGTGGAAATTGAGTTTTAAGCAAAAAAGTTAAAAACATATATTCAAAATCGTGAAGTCGATATGAAAATTTTGATGCAGTAGAAGGTCCAAAGTTTGGTGAATCATTCAGCAAATCTAACAGAGATAACTATTATCAATACAAGTTGACGGCTGTGATTGGTATTAGAAAATAATAAAACATAACTAACAACAGTGGGTGGTGGAAACTGCCGCCCACTTAACAATAAAAGAAAGATTATGAAAAAAGCTGTATTTTTTGTGGTATTGTCGATCGTATTGTTCGCTGCATGTGGTGACGACGACGAGTCGTTGGAAGATGGGGCACCAAACAGTGCAAACATGGTAGATTACTATGTGGATTGTGACAACATTATCCTGACAGCAATAGGCAGCACGATAAAAGTAAGGTTTGAAGGCGAACCTCTGACCCGAGGTAAAAACTCTGAAAAGTTTTTTGCTGTGGCAAAATCAAATAATGATACGAGTTACAACCGAAAATTGTTGCCTGCGCGTTATGCTTCCATAAATGATTCTTTGTCAAAGATTAGCATTGTTTGCGACAAGGAATTCAACAGCGAATATCTCGCTGGCACAGAATTGAGTAGCTTGTTTACATTCAGGGGAGAAACGGTCTATAACATCATACAAAACAATTACAGTTCGTACAGTGCGGAACATATTGTCATCCCAGCTAATGCTGTCTCGTTCTCCCAGACACGCATAATTGCGCCCGAGTTTGAACTTGTATTGAACACGCCCCCCGCCCAAAGCGGCATTTACACCTTTGACGTGTCGATAACACTATCTAAAAAAACGCTGACTGGGACGGTGAAGATGGAGTTCTAAGTTACATTCAGTCAGGTGAAAGATTTTTCTTTCGCCTGACTTTTGATAATCACAACAATGAAATCAGTATTTGTGATTCTATTCCTTACACTTTTTAGCGTTACAACATTTGCCCAAGGCAAAATTTCAGGCAGTGTAAAAAAGACTGACGGCGAGGCGGTGCCATTCGCCAATGTAACGCTTTATTTTGCAGCCGATTCCACCAAACTTTTTGGCGGGTCGATTACGGATTTTGGCGGCAACTACGCAATCGATGACATCAAGCCGGGAGCGTATTTCCTTGCCGTATCTTCAATCGGCATCAAGACAATACGCGAAAAAATCTCGGTTTCCGACACTTCCAAAATTATCAAGAATTTTGTGGTGGAGGAAGATATGGCAGAACTTTCCGAGATAGAAATCAATGATTACCGCACCAAAAACTTCACAGACCATAAGGAGTTCACTTTTTCAAAACAACAAGTGGAGAAGGCCTTTGACGCGAAAGATTTGATGCGCAACGTCAACGGAATCAAAATAGACCCTGTATCGGGCGATTTGAAATCCAACAAGTCTGGCGACATAAAAATCTTGATAAACGGTATTTCCGCCACCGAAACAGACTTGAAACAACTCTCTGCCGACAAGATTGCGAAGGTGGAGTATTACACAATCCCGCCCGCGAGGTACGCCGATGCAGGCAGTGTGCTCAATGTCGTCACCAAGGAACTTACCAACGGCATCAGCGGTGGTGTCGATTTGACGCATGCCCTTGCTGCTGGATTTGCCGACGACGAAATATATTTCAACGCTGTCAAGGGCAACAGCCGTTTTTCGTTGTCGTATTCGTTGTCTTGGCGCGATTTCAACGACCGCATCGGCGATGTCAATTACGACTATAAGATTGGCGACCAAGATTGGCGTTATTACCAAAAATTGCATGATAATTTCGGGTACACCGAAAACGAGCCTGTAGTAAAGTACACGTACTCTAAGCCTAAAAAAACGACTTTTCAGGCGACATTCAAACCAAACTATTATACATCTTTTAGCAACGCCAAATCCGATGTGATTTTTGACCGGGGAAGCAGCAGAATTTTGGGAACCTCCATCTCCAAATCAGACGAAAAGACCTTCGGACCGTCGCTGGACTTGTATTTGTCAAAAAATATCAGCGACAAGCAGGAACTTTCGTTGGATTTTGTGGGCACATATTATGACCTGACACAAAAGGAAAAAGAAAATGGCACAGACATCGCCGACAATTCGAGCATAATAGCCGACGACATGAATTTGGCAAACAAAAAGAAATCGTTAATCGGAGAATTGGCATACAAATTCAATTTTGCCGAAGATTTTTCGTTCAGCGCGGGCTACAAGGGTACGTTTGCAAGGTCAGACTTCAAGATTTCCAACATTTTGTCGGATTACAAGACCTACGGATATTCGTCGTACAACGAAAACGACTATTTCTACGGCGAACTGTCGGGCAGCGCGGGAGACGCATTCTCATATAGGGTAAGCGCAGGCGGCACTTTCGTCAAAAATGAAAACGACGACGAAAAATACAAGAAATGGATTTTTACGCCGCAGGTGGTGTTGAACTATGACATCAGCGAGACGCAAAACCTTTCGCTGATGTTCAAGTCGCAGCCCAAGGTGCCGTCAATATCAAAGCTCAGCAATAATGCGGAGTTGTTGATTCCAAAAGTGTTGCAAATGGGCAACCCGAAACTCGAAACTTCCAACATGTACGAATTGTACTTGGAATACACATTGTCATCTGACAAGATTGACTTGGACTTCCAGGCCAGTTATACGCACGAACATAACGCGTTCAGCTCGTATTACACCTTGGGCAAATACAAAGAGGAAGACTACCTGCTCTCCATCAACCAAAATGCAAAATACTTCAGAATGTACGGCTTGTACTACGACATCTCGTATTATCCCTTCGAGAATGTCGATCTGACACTGAATGTGTATGGATACTTGGTAAGGCATGAATTGGAAAGCGACATCATCGGCAGTCATTCCATCCTTTACTCTCCGTTCTACTATTATATTGAATATAGCGCAGGCGGGTTTGAGATTAGTTACGGAGGCAACATTCCGTCAAAAATGTTTTATGGTTCCTCCATAGCCGCCGACGAAAACCAAAGCGACCTATGCCTGTCATACAAGTTCAATAACAACATAAAACTATCTGCCCAATGCTACTGGTTGTTCACAAAAGCAAAATATGAAAGCGAAACTCTGCCATCGTCATTATTGAGTTACAAATCGGACACGCACATTGACGACTGCAAATCGATGTTGGTTCTTGGTTTCGCGTGGAATTTTTCAAGAGGAAAGTCCATCAGCGTAAAACAAAAATTGCAAAACAAAGATACCGACAAAGGTACATTTTAGCAAAACTATTTTTATGGGTGCGGACATTTAGTAACGTCTTATATGAAATCAAATTATTGTGTGTTTGATTTTTGTGTTTCAAAGTCGTTGTTCTCTGACGCTCTAACAGTTGAAGTTGGTGTCTCGGACATAACGTCGCAAGAGGGACGCAATGAGCGGCAGAATTTTTCACGAGGTTTTGAAGACCTTCATTTAAAGTATGATTCACGCGAAATATGGAATCGCCGTGTGAAAATGATAAATGAAAAAAAGTTGCAAATAAAAATTTTTATTTGCAACTTTTTTGTTATTTTTGTGGGTTGATAAAATTAATTTAAACAAGAATATGGATACTCTTACTGACAAAGAGTTTGAGGTTTTATTCAAAAAGTATTTTGTGTCTCTGACGTTATATTGCACAAAATTTGTAAAGGATACAGAGACTGCAAAAGATATTACTCATAAATGTTTTATGAATATTTGGGAGAAAAAAGAAAAAATCCCTGATAAAAGTAATATCAAATCGCTTTTATATAAGATAGCCAAAAACTTATCGCTCAATTATATACGGGATAATAAGCGAAATATATCTGGCGATGAAATTCCCGATATAGTAGAGGATAATTCAGAGGCTGATACTTTTGTTCAGCAAAGTGAACTTCAGGCTCAAGTTGTTGATACTCTCAACAATCTACCTGAAAGAAGTAAGGAGATTTTCTTAATGAGTCGTTACGAAAATCTTTCCAACAAAACAATTTCTGAACAACTCAATATTAGTATCAAAACGGTAGAAGCACATATAACAAGCACTTTGAAAACCTTGAGAATGAGGTTGTTTGGAAAAACTTAAAAAAATAATACTACATTTTGATAGGGTTTTTGCTTTCTTTTGTGTTATTATAATACATAAAAGTATAAGAAAAAGGAAAAAATCAAACAGGACATTTTATTAAAAAACCAAAATGAACACAAATGATTTAGATAGTATTCCAAAAATTGAGGATTTAAGTATCCTTGATATTAATGTTGATAAGGAATGGGAGAGGTTCGCAAAGAACGTTGGGCTAAAGAAAGAGGCTAAAATAATCAATCTCAGTGCGTTTATGAAAATTGCTGCCGCTGTGTTGATTGTTTTAGGTGTTGGTTTTTCGGTGTACAAGTTTACTTTGAAACCTATTACACAGACTTTTGTTTCTTTGGATTCCCAAGTTGAAACGATTGTGGAAAACTCCACTAAAATTAGTCTTAACAAAAATTCTTCTGTAACTTGCAAGCAGGAGAATAATGTCTTTGTGGCTAATTTGAAAGGTCAGGCTTATTTTGATGTTGAAAAAAATCCTAAAAGGGAGTTTAGGGTTAAAACCTCAAATGCTACGGTTATTGTTCACGGTACTTCTTTTGACGTATGCGAAAAAAATGGTTCAACAATCGTAACTGTTACAAGCGGAAATGTTTCGGTTAAGAATGATTTAGGAAATGAAATCAACAATTTGACTATTGGTAAACAACTTGTTTGTTTTTCAAACGGTGAAATGAAAGTTTCAGAGGTTGAAAATTTCAATTCTTTAGCATGGAAATTAGGAAAGTTGGAGTTCAAAAATACTCCGATGAAAGTTGTTGTTAATCAATTGAGTAAACTTTATGACTTTGAGTATTGCTTTGAGAGTGATGACATTGCTAATATGCCCATTACTGGCGAATTTGAAAATCAAAGTTTAGAATCGGTTTTGTCGGTTTTGGAGCAGACTCTTGATGTCAATATCGTAAAAGAGAGTCAGTACTATAAATTTAAGAAATGATAGAATGTTGCCGCCGTTTTGTATTCGTTTTTTGTTTGCTGATTTTTCCGTTTATATTGTCGGCTCAAAACGGCGGTAACGATTCTCTTGTAAGTATATCGTATCAAAAAGGGGCATTAAAAGATATTTTAAAAGATATTTCTTCTCAAACGGGTTTCCATTTTGTGTATAACAGCAATAGTGTTGACGATGAGGTAAAACTTGATGTCAAAATAAAAAACAAAAACATTGAGTATGTACTTCTTAAAATTTCCGAAATTCTTGATTTTCAGTATATTATTTTAGAAAAACAAATCATTCTGAAACCTCGTCGTTCGGTTGTGAAAACAAAAGAAGATAATACTTCAAAACTGCTTGTTATTTCAGGATATATTCGTGATTTAAAATCTCAAGAGGCTTTGATTGGTGCCACAATAAGCGTTGAAGGCAAAAATATTGGAACCGTTACAAACGATTATGGCTATTATTCTTTATCACTAAAACGAGGCGATTATACAATTGTTATTTCTTATCTTGGTTACAAAAGAGAGTACGTAAAACTTGCACTTTCGGGTAGTATTGTTGTCAACAAATCGCTTGAATATATCGAAACTGCTCACGAGGCAGTTTCAATAAGCGGTACGGGAAGTTCTTTCAACGCCAAAGAATCTCTCAACAAAAGCGGTGGAAGTATTAATGTTAAAAGTTTTTCGCAATATTCGGGGCTTGTTTTAGGCGGCGACCTTGTTGGCATTTTGGCAACCGACAAGGGAATAACAAGACTTTCTGACGGTTCGGCGTTCTATTGCGTAAGAGGCGGCGGAAAAGATCAAAATCTTGTTTTGATTGACGAAGCACCTATTTATCACCCTTCTCATTTGTTTGGATTTTATTCTTCGGTGTCTTCCGATGCAATAAATGCAATCGACGTTTATACTTTTGACTTTCCGATTAAATACGGCGGGCGATTATCCTCTGTTACAGATATTAGGACAAGGGACGGTATCTTGGGAAAATTTCAATTAAAGGGCGAATTAACGCCTTTTACTGTGTCAGCATTAGTGGAAACTCCGATAAATAAAGATGAGGTAACGGCAACGGTTAATTTCAGAAAGTCGATTTTGAAATTGGCTCAAAGAAACGTAGAAAAAAGCGGTGATAATAGTTTCTATGATGTTAACGCCAAGGTTCATTTTAAGATTTCACCGAAAAATAGGCTTTACATTTCTTTTTATGGTAGTAGCGATTATTATAATGGTCTTAACACCTCAACCGATTATGCCGTAACATGGTATAATATTGCAACTACAGTACGTGATTATCAGGTGCTTGGAAGCAAACTTTTTATGAACAATTCTCTCTACATGGGACAATATAAGTACAAAACTCTTACTAATGTTGATAAAACGGATTATTGGACTACAAGTATTCAGAATTTGAGTGTGAAATCGGATTTTGTCTACAACATAGATCCAAAGCAATCTTTAAGATTTGGGTTGGAATATTCTTTTCATTTTTTCACGCCGGCAACTCTTTATACTGACAGAAAAAAAACTGACATTGGTCTTTTGACTGGCAACGCTGACAACGAAGTTATATATGTTGGTTGTGAAAAACAACTTTCTGACAAGTTGGCATTAAAGGCGGGTTCACGTTTTAATTTTTGGGGAAATTATGGCGTAGCGAGGAGTTATTCTTACGATAGGAACAAAATGTCATGGGATACAATTTCGTATCCTAAGGGAAGGTTTAGTACTTTTTTTGAATTAGAGCCAAGAATTGCTGTTGTTTATAAACCTATTTCAAATGTTACGATGAAACTTTCGGGCGAAAGAAATGTGCAATTTTTGCATACTTTATCCAATTCGATAAGTCCCTTTACTACACTTGATTTGTGGATTCCAAGTGGAAAATACTTTAAGCCACAATCGGTAAATGCAGTTACTTTTTCGTTTGAAACTTTGCTTTCGGGCTTTTTGTTTTCTTTCAGCAGTTATTACAAATATTTTTATAATCTTACCGAATATATTCAACACGCTAATATGTTGATAAATCAGAGGTTAGAAAATGAGTTTTATCTTGGTAAATCAAATTGTTACGGCTTTGAAGCGGCGGCAGAAAAAACAAGTGGTAGGTTTTTATTGAAGGCTTTTTATGCGTATTCGTATTCAAGACGATTAACGCCAGAATTGTCAAGCAAAAAATACATTTCGGATTATAATATTCCGCATACGATTCATTTGATGACTGGTTATACTTTTGGAAAAAATCTTTCTGTGAAAGCGGATTGGAGTTTTAATTCGGGCATTCCTTATACAAAGCCGATTGGTTTCTTTTATTACGAAAACTATAAAATTCCTTTTTATGGTAGTCGTAACAATGCTCGTTTGCCTGATTATCATAAAATGAATGTTGCAGTTCAGTACAATATACCTGTCAAGAAAAATAAAAATTTTAATCATGGTGTTACTGTTTCTGTGCTTAACGTTTATAATCGGGTAAATTTTGTGATGGTGTCATACAACAAAATAAAAACGCCTGACGGTAAATATGTTATACCTTCAAATTATGTTAAGGATAATAATTTTTTGGCGACAGGATTGTCGCTTCCTGGCATAATGCCGATGATAAGTTATCAGTTTAGAGTTGGTGGATAATCTGTTAAAAAAAAAGTGAATTTTCTTTCTAAAAACTCCGAAATTCTGCGCATTGCCATACCGAGTATTATCAGCAATATTTCAGTTCCGCTCCTTGGTATAGTAGATATTGCTATAACTGGACACCTTGGCTCTCAAATATATATAGGAGCAATATCGGTAGGTGGTACTATTTTTAATATGATATATTGGATTTTCAACTTTTTGAGATTTGGGACAGGCTCGGTAACGGCTCAAGCATTCGGACGAGACAACAAAGAAGAATGTGCGCTATCGTTAGCAAGGTCAATTTCGATTTGCTTGGGAATTTCTTTGTTGTTGATATTGTTTCATACCTCTATTCTCAATATTGCAATGTCGGTAATGGAGGTGGGTGAAATGTTAAAACACAATGTTGAAATCTATTTCAATATTTGTATTTATGGGTCGGTAGGATTTCTTGGATTATTTGCGTTTCCGGGGTGGTATGTCGGAATGCAAAACACTGTTATTCCGCTCGTTGTTTCTATTAGTCAAAACGTTATCAACATTATTGTTAGCCTAACATTGGTTTACGGTTTTGAAATGGGAATCGAAGGCGTTGCTATTGGTACTCTAACGGCTCAACTATCGGGCTTTTTGTTGTCAGCACTAATTTGTGTAAAAAAATACCGAGACGTATTATCTTTTATAAAGTTGACAAAAGTGTTCAGAGCCGTTGAAATGTCGCAATTTTTCAAAATGAACTCTGCTATTTTCTTGCGCACTTTGTGTGTTGTGGCTGTAACTGTATATTTCACCGTTGCTGGGACTGCTTTCGGAGATACAATACTTGCTTCAAATGCTGTTTTAATGCAGTTTTTTATGATTTTTACTTTTTTTACTGACGGTTTTGCTTACGCAGGCGAGGCTGTTTGTGGTAAATATTTTGGCATGGGAAACAATGCGATGTTGAAAATAACTATCAAGCAATTATTTGTTTACGGTATTATTACCGCTGTGGCGTTCACTTTGGTTTATATATGGTTTGGATTTGGGATAATAAAATTGCTCACCGACCAAGAATTAGTTGTAGCAACGGCCAAAGAATATCAGTTTTGGGTATGTTTGATACCAGTTTCAAGCGTTGGCGCATTTATTTGGGACGGTATTTATCTTGGTTGCGGTAAGGTGAAGCCAATGTTGTTATGTACGTTTTTGGGTTCGTCGGTGTTTTTTATAACTTATGCTTTAACCAACCAATATATCGGCAATAATGCCTTGTGGTTAGGATTTATTTTGTATCTTTTTGTCAGGGGATTTGTGTTGAGGTTTTCATCAAACGAATTAGGCGTTTGTCAACTTATTTAACCGTGGGTTCACACCCACGGCTATTATATATCACCCCTACGGGGTTTGGCTACCGAATTATATCTGAAACCAAGTCCTGAAAGGACGAAATATAATAGCCGGGGGTGTGCCCCCCCGGCACAATGCGTATTAAAACGCCTAATTCGTACCACATTTTTTCCAATGTTAAGAAAAATGCAAAATCATTATTGCAACCTGCAATAATGATTTTGTTGTCATGACAAAACGACAATTGCAGGTTGCAATGATGAC
>CAJOGF010000033.1 GCA_905233995.1 uncultured Bacteroidales bacterium
CCACGGCTTACCAGCAGGCGCAGACTAAGTTGGACACTTATTCAAAGCAGTGGCAGACGGAGGTTGAGACCAAATTCTCGGAACTCGACCAGATGTACAAAAAGTTTCAGGCAGAGGCTGACATTCTTCCCGCCGCAACAAAAACAAAACGTGAAGACGAAATAATTGCAAAAGAAAAAGAAGCAAAAGAACTTCAGAAAAAATATTTCGGCACAAACGGCGAACTTGCAAAAAAACGTCAAGAACTAATAAAACCTATTCAGGACAATGTATATAACGCACTTAAAAGCGTTGCTACCGAAGGCGGTTACGATTACATTTTCGACAAAGTAACAGGCGACATA
The DNA here is from genome assembly GCA_905233995.1 of uncultured Bacteroidales bacterium. GTDB lineage: Bacteria > Bacteroidota > Bacteroidia > Bacteroidales > UBA3824 > UBA3824. The sequence continues at coordinate 345 of CAJOGF010000033.1, forward strand.
ATTTATGCTTCGGAAAAATACGACGAGTCTGATGTAGTTTTGAAAAAAATTATAAAATAGCAAAATAAATCATGAAAAAATTATTTTTAGCACTTTCAGTATTCTTATCGCTTTCGTTAGGCGCAAATGCACAAAAATTCGGACATATCGTATCTCAAGATATTATAGAAAATATGCCCGAATACAAAAACGCACAAACACAACTTGAAGCCGAAAGCAAAAAAGCCGAATCTCAATATCAGGCAATGGCAACTGAGTATCAAAACAAGGTTCAGGCTTATCAAGAGAATATTCAACTTGCAGATGCCGCTCAAGAAAAATGGTCAGCAGCAATCCGCGCCGACAAAGAGCAGGAAATTATGCAACTTCAAGAAAGAATACAGCGTTTTCAAGAAAACGTTCAGCAATCGTTGCAACAAAAAAGAACCGATTTGATGAACCCAATCATCGAAAAACTTGACGCAGCAGTAAAGAAAATTGCAACAGCCGGAGGCTACGTTTATGTGATGGACAAAAACAACGTTCTTTTTATCAACGAAAACATAAGCACCGATTTAACTGCTGAAGTAAAAAAAGAATTAGGCATGTAATATATGTTGTTTAGTTGACATTATTATTTTTGTGTGTAACTTTGCTCCGTAAATAAAAAATATTTACGGAGCATTTTTTTAAGTTGAAGATAAAATAAAAATGATTGGAGTATTTGATTCTGGATTTGGCGGACTTACGATTTTGAAAAAATTTTTGGAAAAAATGCCAGAATACGATTATGTTTTTTTGGCTGACAACGCCCGCGCACCTTACGGGTCAAGGTCTTTTGCGACAGTTTATCAATATACGCTTCAAGCGGTGAAAAAACTTTTTTCGTTTGGCTGCCCACTGGTGATTTTAGCATGTAACACCGCTTCTGCCAAAGCGTTAAGAACAATTCAACAGCAAGATTTACCAAAATTGAATCCGCAAAACAGAGTTCTTGGCATCATAAGACCAACCTCTGAAGAAATTTCAAAGTATACAAAAACCAAAAAAGTTGGCGTTTTGGGAACTTTGGGAACCGTTGCGTCAAAATCTTACATTTTGGAAATCAAAAAGTTATATCCTGAAATTGAAGTTTTTCAGCAAAGTTGCCCAATGTTAGTGCCTTTGGTTGAAAACGCTGAAATCGACAACATCGCCGCTGATTATTTCGTCAAAAAATATACTTCACAACTTTTTGAACAAAGTAGCGATATTGACACCGTAATTTTGGGTTGTACTCATTATCCTCTGCTAATGAAAACTTTTAGAAAATATATCGACGAAAAAATCACCCTAATTCCTCAAAACGAAATTGTTGCTGAAAGTCTAAAAAATTATCTTTCACGTCATAAAGATATGGATTCAAGACTTGAAAAAAATTCCAGCGTAAAATTTTTCACAACCGACGACAACAATATTTTTGACCAAAGAGCAGAATTCTTTTTAGGAAAAAAAATAAAAAGTGAAACTTTAGAAATTTTTTAATGCAACCAATTAAAATCTTTTTAAGTCTGTTGTAGTGAATTGATTATGGAAACTCGGCTAAGAAGTTTGATTGAGCAATGTCTTACAGGTAGTCCTAAAGCACAATATACGCTTTACAAAACGTATTCACCGCTTTTGTACGGACTTGCGTTGAGATATTCATATAATCAAACCTCGGCAGAAGATATTTTGCAAGAAGCGTTTGTTAAAATTTTTTCATCATTAAAAGATTTTAAATTTGAAGGTTCGTTTGAAGGGTGGCTAAAACGGGTGGTTATCAACACTGCCATAACTGGTTATCACAAAGAATTAAAACATCGTCATCATGCTGATTTAGCGGATTTTCAAGATATTTTACCTGACGAAAATGCAGAGTTCGACACCTCTGAGTTTACTCAAGAAGAACTTCTAAATGTAATCAATTCATTACCAGAAGGCTATAAAATGGTTTTTAATTTGTATGCAATCGAAGGCTACAAGCACCGTGAAATAGCCGATATGCTTGGCATTGACATCAACACGAGCAAATCGCAATTTATGCGGGCAAGAGGTGTTATAATCAAGAAGTTAAAAGATTTGGAAAAGTTAAAAAAGACGGCATTATGAATACACCGGAAGATTTGTTTAAGAATAAGTTCAGCGGTTTTGAAAAATCACCCTCCGATAAGGTGTGGAAAAAAATTGAAAGACAACTTACCATACAGAAGTTTTTGAAATTCAATCCAAAAACTTTTAATATTTGGTATCTTGCAGCATCTTGTCTTGTTGCGGGAATTGGTTTAGCACATTTTGTTAATCAAGAAAATGAAACTCAAGAATATAATGCAAAGACATTTGTTTCAAGCAGTTACGATTACACTGCCTCAAAACGCAAAGTCGTTGTGTTAAAGCCGTCAACAGAAAATAAACAATCCACCAAAACCTCTCAAAACAAAGATATTACAGATAATGCCGACAAGACTTTAATATCAGAAGGAAGGACAGAAAAAATTAGCCAAAAATATTTTTTGGATAGCACCCAAAATGCTGAAACTTCAAAAACAACCATCGCTCAAACTCAACATACTGAATCCAAAGATTTTACATCATATTTTGAAATGTCAGCACATTCTGGCTGCGCACCTTTTTCAGTTGAATTTAAGAATCTTTCCAAAAACACCGAATATTGTTATTGGAATTTTGGAAACGGAGATGTTTCTTACGACCAAGATAGCAAAGTTGTTTATCTTGAGCCCGGTCAATATTATGTTACTTTAAAAACTGTCAATGGTGTATTTTCAAAGATTTATACTGACACCGTTCAAGTTTTTGCACAACCGCAAGCACAAGTATCTTACGTGGTGTCGTCAAAGACACTTATTGCTGAGGCGAAAAACGCTAAGGCTTCTGCTTTTGTTTGGAATTTTGGCGACGGAATAAAAGCAGTAGGCGAAAAGACAACTCACGCTTATTCTGATTATGGCGTTTACCATTTGGCTCTGACAATTTCAAACAACATCTGCGCCGACACAATTGAAACCGACATTAATATTTTACCTCAACAATACAACATAAAATTTCCAAATGCGCTGACCGTTTCAGCCTCTGGACCACAAGGCAGCGGAATTTCGCGCAATCAAAACTATGTAACTTCGTTTTATCCAAGAGGAGATGTCAATATGCTGTCAAAATATACATTAAAAATTTTGAACAGAAACAGAAAAGAAGTCTTCTCTACCGACGACCCTCGTCATGGCTGGGACGGCTATTATCGAGGAGAAAGACTACCTAAAGGTGTTTACGTTTATGTCTGCCAATACGAATTTGCTGGTGGTGAACACGGAAATTTAACTGGCAACATCACGCTGATATGGGAATAAAAACTACTTGATGTAAACTTCAAGCAAAGTAGTTTGCCCTTGAGGATAAAAGCAAAGATTTTTTATCATCGCAGGAATCAAAACGATTTCGCCAGATTTCAAATCAATAGAATTATCCTTAGACTCACATTCTATTTTACACTCTCCTAAAGTGCAAATATATATTATAAAAGAGTCAATTTCGGGAAAATCCTTTTCTATCGGCATCGAAAAACTAAAAACGTTAGTAGTAAAATATTGACAATCAACAACATTAACTGTTTTATTATCAATAGTTTTATAATTACTTTTTACGTTTTCATAATAATTATAATCAATTGCATCGGTTGCAAGCGATGTATGAAGTTCTCTACTTTTGCCAAAAGAATCCTTTCTGTTATAATCAAAAATTCTGTAAGTTATATCAGAGGCTTGCTGAATTTCCGCTAACCTAATTCCCTTGCCAATAGCATGAACCCTTCCGGCTGGAATAAAAAATACATCATTTTTCTTAACATCAACATAATTGAGCAACTCTTGAAGACTTCCTAAAGAGAGTTTTTCAAGATATTCCTCTTTTGAAGTGCTTTTGTTAAAACCACTAACAAGTTTTGCACCATCTTCACACTCAAGAACATACCACATTTCTGTCTTACCAAAAGAATTGTGTCTTGAAAGTGCTAACTCGTCGTTTGGATGTACTTGAACTGACAAATCGTCATGTGCGTCAATAAATTTAATCAAAAGCGGAAACATATTACCGAACTTTTCGTAAACCTTATCACCGACAAGGTCGCCCATATAAACTTCAATAAGTTCTTCCAAATTGTTTCCTGCCAAAAAACCGTTGCTAATAACCGAAATGTTGTTTTCGATAGGTGAAATTTCCCAAGATTCACCGCCCCAAATTGTTTTTTTGCAAATCGGGGAAAACTTTAACGGATATAAACTATTTTCCATACTTAGTGTAATTAAAAGATTTTTGTAAATTTTACCTTTCGGTATCAAATTTGTATTTTGTAATTGCGAAAAAAATAATTATTTTTGCAAAAATATTATTTAAAGAGATTAAAAACAATTTTAGAATTAAAAAAAAATATGTTTTAATCTTTTGATATTTAGCAAATTAAAAAAAAAAGAAAAAAAATAAGAAAAAAATTGCATTTTTATTTGGAATTAATAGCAAAAAAAGTGTAATTTTCTTACAAATTATTTTGTTGACTATATTAAAAGAAAACCAAAATATAGGCTTATGAAAAAGCGTAAACTAAGTATAAAATCAAAGTTCAACCTTATTTTGTTGACATCGCTAATACCGTTTGCGATTGTTAGTGCGGTGTTTGGGTTTTTATTGTTCAGAAACAAATCATACGATATTTACGAAGAGGACATTCTATCGGTAAAACTATCGTATTTGAGGCTAAAAGAACATGAGCAGAATTTTTTGCTCAATTATCCTTCCGATGATGTTTTTTTCAAAACAATGGAAAACGTATATCTAAGAAATTTTGAACTTGAGGAGAAACAACTCAATCAGCAATTAGACGAACTTCTTAATAATCAGACAACTTCCATTCTTGAATTAGGTGATAAAATCTACATGATTAAGGAAAACGTTGATAGTTACGGTGATTTGTTAAAAGTCATTAGTTCTAAGATTTATCAACGTGGCTCGTTTCAGACTGGTATAATCGGTGAGATAGAAAGAAGTTATTCTAACGCAGTTGCTCAACACGCATTGGATTTGCCTGTTTTGGCTTCTCTTAAAGAGATGGAAGTTCAGTATTTGAATCGTAAAGACCCGTCGTTTTACAACAAATTTATGACACTTTATACAAATTATGTTGGTTCGGTGCCGGGCAGTATTGACGATATTGACCTTCAGATTGTAAAAGATACATCAAAAGTTGCTGATTCTATTAACGAAGCAACATCCAAAGTTAATTCCAAAGCCTTGAAAGATGCCGACAAATTAAAACCAGTAAATGATTTGAAGCGATATTTTACGGCTCTTATCAAAATCGACAAAGAAATTGGTTTCAACCGAGAAGAAGGTCTTTTGTCTGATATTCAGATAGAAAAATCCAAACTTGACGATATAGACTCCATTGTTGAATATGTTGGACAAAAAAAAGAAACTTCTATTGCCAATACAAGAAACTTTTTAATTGGAGTTGTAATTGTATTAATTTTAGCACTTATAATAGCGCATTTCAAAATTTCCAAAACGATTTCTACTGGAATTGAAAAAATCGGCGGATACCTCACTCAACTTAGCAAAGGTATTTTGCCTGACAAAGAAATTACCTTAGAAACCAACGACGAACTTGCAGAAATGTCGGAAAAACTTAATACATTTTCACGCGGTCTTAAACAGACAACTGAATTTGCAACCACAATCGGTGCGGGAAATCTTGATACAGAGTTTAAGCCGCTTTCCGAAAACGACATTCTTGGAAATTCGCTACTTGAGATGCGTTCCAATCTTTATAAGTCGCAACAAGAAGACCTTAAACGTCAGCACGAAGACGATTTAAGAAAATGGGCTAACGAAGGTTTGACACAATTTTCTGAAATTTTGCGTCAAAGCACAAGCAATATTTCAGACCTTGCGAACAACGTTTTGAAAAACCTAATTCACTTCTTAAATGCAAATCAAGGCGGACTTTTCCTCTATAACGATTCTGACAAAGACGACATACACCTTGAACTTGTATCGTCATACGCCTATAATCAAGAAAGGAAAAAGAAAAAGAAAATCTATCTTGGTGAAGGTCTTATTGGAACCTGCGCAATTGAAAAATCGTATGTATATCTTACTGATTTGCCAAACGATTATTTAACAATCACTTCAGGACTTGGTGGTAGCAATCCGTCTTGTTTGCTGATTATGCCGCTGAAAGTTGAAGAACAGATTTTTGGTGTTTTGGAAATAGCCTCTTTCAAAAAGATGGAAAAAAACGAAATTGACTTTGTTGAAAAGGTTTCTGAATCTATTGCATCAACATTGTCAATTGCGAAAATCAACCAAAGAACCGTTGAATTGCTTTCGCAATCTCAGCAGCAAGCCGAGGAAATGGCCTCACAAGAAGAGGAAATGCGTCAAAACTTGGAAGAACTTCAAGCAACTCAAGAAGAATCAGCAAGAAAAGAGGCAGAAATGCAATCTATTTTGAATGCGGTTCATAGTTCTTCTTTGGTTATCGAATACGACTTAGCGGGCAGAATTACAAGCGTTAACGAGTCTTTTTGTAGAACTCTTAACTTACAAAGAGAGCAGGCTATTGGACGAAATCAAGATGAATTTCGCGACGCTTCCGACCCGATTTCGATGCAAGACTCTGATTTTTGGTCGCGCGTAAAAGACGGTGAAGTTATCAAAAGGACCGACAAATATCTTGTTTCAGGCGAAGAGCACTGGTTGCAACAGGTTTTCACCCCGATTTTGGATTCTGACGGTTTCCCGTACAAGATTCTTAATATGGCAACTGACATTACTGCCAACAAAAAGCAAGAAATTGAACTTCAGGTTCAAGCCGAAAAAATGGCTGCCCAAGAAGAAAAACTTCGTCAGAATTTGGAGGAATTGCAAAAAACGCAAGATTCAATGGCTGCTCAACAAAAGGAACTCAACGAAATGAATACCAAACTAAAAGATAATGAAGAAATTTTGGTAAAAGCCGTTGAAAAATCAAAAGAACAAGAAAAAGAACTTCAGCAAAAGGTTCAAGAACTCAACAAATTGCACAAAGAACTTGAAATTCAACAAGCAGAAATTTTGGATCAAAACCGTGAACTTCAAGAGAAAGAAAGGCTTCAAGCCAAGGCACTACTTGATGCTGATAGAAATCTTGAACGTGCAAGAGTTAAAATCATGGCAGAATTTGTCAGAAATCTTGAACGACAAAGTCTTGCTATGGAAAAAGCAGAAACAACGCTTAAAGAGACCGCTGGCGTTCCAAAAGAAACAATTGACACAATGCACAATGTCAACAGCGAATTTAAGATTTTGATTTCAAAATACAAAATCGAATAAACAATAAAAAAACCGCTTTTCAGCGGTTTTTTTTTATAATTAATATTTTATTCAGCCGGTTCTGTTTCTTGCTCAGGATCGGTTATTTTTTCGTCTTCAGGCAAATCTGCGGAATACTCCTCCCCTTTCATTGCGGCTCTTACTTTGTCTTCAATTTCTTTTGCTAACTCTTTATTTTCCGTCAAAAGTTGAAGAACAGCATCTCTACCTTGTCCGATTTTACTGTCCCCATAACTAAACCAAGAACCACTTTTCTTTACAATATTCATTTCAACAGCAGTATCAACAAGTTCTCCGACAAACGAAATACCAGTTCCGAACATAAGGTCAAACTCCGCTTTCTTGAATGGAGGCGCAACCTTGTTTTTAACCACTTTTACTTTAATTCTACCACCAATAACATCTTCACCGTCCTTAATTTGACCAATTCTACGAACATCAAGACGAAGCGATGAATAAAATTTCAAAGCATTACCACCAGTTGTTGTTTCAGGATTGCCGAAAAGGACACCAATTTTATCCCTTAACTGATTAATAAAAATAACGCAAGTATTTGTTTTAGAGATATTAGCCGTTAATTTTCTTAATGCTTGAGACATTAATCTTGCTTGAAGTCCCATTTTTGAATCGCCCATATCGCCTTCGATTTCGGCTCTCGGTGTTAATGCTGCAACCGAGTCGATTACGATAATATCCAACGCCCCTGAACGGATTAATGAGTCCGCAATCTCTAAGGCTTGTTCGCCACAATCTGGTTGAGAAATCAAAAGTTGCGACACATCAACGCCAAGATTTTCCGCGTATGTACGGTCAAAAGCGTGCTCGGCATCGATAATAGCGGCAATTCCGCCGAGTTTCTGAGCCTCTGCAATAGCATGAATAGCGAGGGTAGTTTTTCCTGAAGATTCTGGACCAAAAATTTCGATTACACGACCTCTTGGATAGCCACCAATTCCGATTGCAAAATCCAAACCTAAAGAGCCAGTCGGAATACAAGGAACCTCTTCGGTAACTTTATCACCGAGTTTCATAATAGTTCCTTTACCATAATCTTTGTCTATTTTATCAAGCGCAAGTTGCAATGCTTTAAGACGTTCTGCTTTATTGTCAACAGGCGCGGCAGTTTCTTTTTTCGCCATAATAATTTTTATAAAGTTTATTGCTACAAACTTAACAATTATTTTCTTTAGTAGCAAATTTTTTTTAATAAGAGCATAAAAAAATATCACCTGATTACAAAAATAATCAGGTGATACTTTCTATAGAAAACAAAAACTAAATTCTAATAATTTCCTTTTCTTTCTACTTTAAGGGTTGAATAGTTGATTTTCAACGCTTGAACTTTTCTAAGTTCTTGTTTGATGTCGGTAACAATACCCATCTTAGCGTCAGAATCCACTTTCAAAGAGTAAGTCAATTGTTGAGCATCGCTTTCATCACGAGAAGAACGTTCGCTTTCTACATAGTCGGCAATGTCATAAACTTCAGAAATTTTATCATTCAGTTGTACACGTGGTTCAGTACCGTACTTTGCTTGATGAACCGAAAGAGGTGTTCCTACGTAAATATAACTGACAAGAGATTTCTTTTCAAGTTTCTTAACCTCAGTAGCCTGAGGAAGTTTTATCTTAACTTTATAATCTGTTTCTTTCATAGAAGTAACTGACATAAAGAAGAAAAGCAACATGAAAACGATGTCAGGCAATGATGCCGTAGAAAGGGCAGCCATCTTTCTGCCTCCTTTTTTCTTGAATTTTGCCATTTTTCAATCTCCAGTTTATTTTATTTGACACTTCTTGGCTCCGCCTCCGAAATGTTAAGCGGTATCGCAAGTTTTACAACCTTCTGTTCGTCATTGCTAAGTTCATCGTATGTTCTGCCATTGAAATATTCTTTAGAGAACTTATCACGACAAATATTAAAAGCCGCTACAATAGCATTCTGAACTGCAATATACGTTTCATATTTAGTACCGCGGTCGTTCTGCAAGGATACAACACCTTTTGAAATTTCAGGATCACCGCAATCTGTTACAAGTTTACGATAATTCTTAATTTCTTCTTCTTTGGCATTTTTTTGCATAGCCTCTTCAAGTTTCTTCGAAGCCTTAACCTTTTCTGCTAAATCAGCAGCATCTCTCGGATTAGTTAAGAACTCGATAGTTCTGTCGGTAAGCATGTCAACCTCAGCAACCTCGCCTTCAACCGCTAACTGATTGTCCTTGTTGATAAGAACCACAAAAACGTTTCTTTCGTTAATCTTATCAGTACTTTCAGGCTGATTAGGATCTGGCGGTGGTGGCAAAGTTCTGTTGATACCTTGGTCAACACTCATTGAAGTTGTTACAAGGAAGAACACCAACAAAAGGAATGCAATATCCGCTTGAGAACTCGCGTTTATTTCACCTAATTCTTTTGCCATATCTTATTTTTTTATTTTCGCGTAAATTTCAGTTGCAATTACCGAAATAACAGTAAGAGCAAGAGTAATGTATAAAGCGTTAAGACCGGCACCCGACCACAAACGCTCAGACTCGGTAGATTCAACAAGCGTGTGAGCCATAGAATCTTCAGCACCGCTTGACATTGCAAACGAAATACCGAAAATAATAGCCACTACAACAAGAGCAACAATTGTTTTAATCGCCGATTTTGGATTAAGTATCATACTTAAAATCGGGAAAAACAAGGCTGCAACCGCACAAATACAAAGCAGAACCAAAGCCCAACCTAAAAAGGCATTTGTTGTGCCGCTTTCAATCTGTGCCTGCATATCGGTCAAAGGTACAACGTTGAGGAAAAATGCAACGAAGAAAATAACCGATACAGCCATCAGTGCCCATTTGGCAAATGTTAATATTTTTTGCATAATTTAATAAGCGTTTTGAATAAAAGTTATTATATCTTAGCCGCATACTTAATAAGCATGTCTACAAATGTGATAGAAGCATCTTCCATATCATTTGTGATAGACTCAATCTTAGAAAGAATGTAGTTACAGAACAACTGCAAAATCATAGCAGCGATAAGACCGGCAACGGTAGTGATAAGAGCGACTTTGATACCACCGGCAACAACTGATGCCGAAATATCACCTGCTTGCTCAATAGCGTCGAATGCACCAATCATACCGATAACCGTACCCATGAATCCCAACATAGGTGAAAGAGAGATACAAAGGTTAATCCAAGTAACGCCTTGCTCAAGTTTACCCATTTCTACAGCACCGTAAGATACGATTGACTTCTCAACTTCAGCGAGATTCTCTCTTGAACCGTCTGTATAGCGGTCAAGACCCTCGTAGAAGATACTTGCCAAAGGTCCTCTCTTAGAACGGCAAAGGTTTTTAGCCTCCTCAATACCGCCATTGTTAAGAGCCTCTTCAAGTTCGTTAAGAAGCTTTTCCTTGTTAGGAGCGGCAAGTCCTAAATAAATAATTCTTTCAATCGAAATAGCAAGACCAATGATAAGAGCAATAAGCACGAATGCCATAAATCCGGCACCACCTTCGATGAATTTTGTCTTAATTGCTTTGTGAATTGGAACTTCCTCCGGCTGATCTGCCGATACTGATGATTGACTGGTTGCAGGAGCAACTTGTTCTTGAGCCGCCGGTGAATCATCACCCTCCTGTGCATAAACGTTTGCAGCACCGAAAACGAGCATACCGGCTATCGCTAATAATGAAAATAACTTTTTCATGTTGTGTTTTTAATTTTAATTATACGAAAATTGATATTTATTATTTTGCGGAGAGAGGGGGATTCGAACCCCCGATAAGCTTTAGACCTATACACGCTTTCCAGGCGTGTTCCTTCAGCCACTCGGACATCTCTCCCAAAAAAGTTTACTTTTTTTTTGACAGCGTAAAATTACAAACTTTTTAGATTACAAAAAAATTTTTTACGCAAAAAATAAACATTTTTTTTACAATAACTTATTATTACGCTAAATGCGAACTCTTTACACCTCTATCAATCTTTCTCATTAGTCCCTGTAATACATTACCGGGTCCACACTCTACAAACTCCGTAACTCCCTTACTAATCATATTTTGAATAGTTTTTGTCCATCTTACAGGGCTTGTGAGTTGTTTTATTAAATTTGCCTTAATAATCTCAGGATTTGTTTGAGGTAAAGCATCTACATTCTGAAAAACAGGACATCTTGGAGTTAAAAATTCGGTTTGAGAAATTGCTTTCTCAAGTTCCACTTTAGCTGGCTCCATAAGAGGAGAATGAAACGCTCCACTAACTTGAAGCCTTACAACTCTCTTAGCACCACTTTCTTCCAATATTTTTGAAGCCTTGTCAACAGCAGACTCAGTACCCGAAATCACCACCTGACCCGGACAATTATAATTTGCAGCCACTACAACATCACCTTCTGAAGTTACATTAGCACAAACCTCCTCTATTACGCTTTCTTCAAGACCTAAAACGGCTGCCATAGTTGATTTCTGAATTTCACAACATTTCTGCATTGCCTCTGCTCGCTTTGATACAAGCCTTAAAGCATCTTCAAACTTCAACGCACCTGCTGCTGTCAAAGCCGAAAACTCACCAAGCGGATGTCCCGCCGTTGCCTCCGCAGAAAATCCCTCCGATAACGACAAAAACGAAATCACCGAATGAAGAAAAACACAAGGCTGTGTAACTTTGGTCTGCATCAAGTCCTCTTGAGTACCCTCAAACATCAACTTTGTGATTGAAAAACCCAAAATCTCGTCCGCCTTGTCAAACAATGCTTTAGCAAGTTGTGAACTCTCGTAAATATCCTTTCCCATGCCGGGAAACTGCGACCCCTGTCCGGGGAAAATATATGCTGCCATATTTTCTTTATCTTAAAATCTCTAAATTTTTCAGAATGCAAATATAAAACAAAATTTTATATAATTTATAATTATTTTAACAAAAAATTTGCCGAAAATCAAAAAATCACTTCTGATCTGAAGAATTTTGAAAATCATTTTTTTCGTTAACCGATTGTTTATAATGCTCAACAACTTTATTTAGTGCATTATAACATTTTTCACATTTTGTTTTTTCCATAAAACTTATTAACCTCTGACACTCATAAAAACTTGGTGCTTTCTCAAAATCCGAAATCATAGGAGTAAAATAATTATTCAAGAGCATTGTTTCGGTTTTTGAAATTAAATCCATGATTTTCAGAGATTCAGTATCATTTGTGTTAGTTAAAGAAACTGATTTCAAAAGCCCTAACGTTTCTTCGTATTGCTGCTGACTTAAATTATTTGGAACTCCATTTTCAAGCAAACTTGCAATATCTTTAACATTCTTAAAACTATCATCTGACAATACATTTTCTTCAACATCCTTTATATATGTTTGATAAACAGTATCAAAACATTCTTCAAAAACTTTGTCCTCATCATGACTTTTCTTTATTTTGGAATACATTGAGCAAAGTTCACGATAATCTTTCAAGACATCAACCTGATTATTTTTGTCCTTAACATTCTTCTTAATGTCAACATACAACCTTAAAAAAGAGTTAAGTTCTTTTCCCATTGCGTAAATTTCAGCATTAATCCTACCTTGCGAAAAAGACTCATTCAAAGCATTTTCCCTTATAACCAACTTATCGATTGTTAAATTTTTTTGAATATTAACAGAATACTTGGTTTTGTAATTAACACAAACAATATAAGGATAATTTTGATAACCCATAATCGAATTTAAATGTCCCGGATTAATATTTTGAGCATTTGACCTTAAAAGCGAATCCAAATCCTCTTTCACCTTTCCGCCAAAAGTAATTGCATCGTCAGACAATTCAGGCTTGAAAAAATACACTGCAATCGAATAAATTACTTTCTTACCCGGCGTTTCCTCGTTTGATATATTAATAGGTGTAGAAAAACTATAAAACAAAGACGATTTATCCATGTTTTGATTCAAAAGCGAAGAAATCTCCTTTATATATGCTTTCATTGCGTTGATAGGAGTTGCTACGGTGTTTGAAGATAGTGTTTTAAGTTGTTTTGACGAAAAGTCAGAAACTATATCTGGCATATCACTCAATTCCAACTGCATTTCAATACTTTCTTCGGCATTATTACCTAAAACTGCCGAGACAGGCATTGCGTCAATAATTCTTAACATCGAATTATTGTTTTTTAGGTCAGAAAACTTGCCGTCTTTGCCACTTCTGAATCTATAAAGAGGATATTCAACCCCATTAAAAACAGCAGTCCCATCAAATTTTGCCGTTATAAAAACACTTCTAACAGAAGATTTCGCTCTTTTTTTCTTGTTTCTAAAATAAACCTCATCAACAAGTTTATCCATAAAATTCATATTCATAAGGTAAACCTCCGAAGTAAGCGACTGCCACATATTGCCAGAAGTTTCAGAATTTTTATTTTCATACGCCTCAAACACTCCTATTCTGAAATTTTGAGCATTTATACAAGGTGTTAAAAACAAAATTAACAACAAAAAAAATAGTTTTTTCATAGCGTTAACAGATTTAAATATTTTCACAAAATTAATCAATTTATTTTTTTTTATGAATTAAAATTTAATTTTGTCAATATTTTTTTTTAGTTCGTAAAAAAATATGTAATTTCGCTCATCAAAAAAAACAAAACGCTTACTTAAAATACAATGGATTTACACGAATATCAGGGCAAAGAAATCCTCCGCAAATTCGGAGTGGCAGTCCCTTACGGTTATGTTGCAGAAAACGCTACACAGGCCGTTGAAGCCGCAAAAAAACTTCAAGAAACTGTATCTGCTAATGTTTGGGCAGTAAAAGCGCAAGTTCACGCCGGCGGCAGAGGCAAAGCAGGTGGTGTTAAAAGAACAAGCCGCCTCTCAAATCATAGGAATGACATTGGTTACAAAACAAACAGGTGCCGCTGGAAAAAAAGTTCATAAAGTGCTTGTTGAACAAGGCATTTACGGTCCTAACAACGAAGGCGTAACCGATGTAAAAGAGTTTTATATGAGCGTTCTGCTCAACCGCGCAACCGGCAGAAACATTATCATGTACAGCACCGAAGGCGGAATGGAAATAGAAAAAGTAGCAGAAGAGACTCCTGAAAAAATTTTCAAAGAGGAAATTAATCCTGCAACAGGTATTTTACCGTTTCAAGCAAACAGAATTGCTTATAACCTCGGACTCAAAGGCGTTGCTAACAAGAAAATGAAGGCTTTTGTAAGTGCGCTCTACAAAGCATACGTAGAAAGCGATTCGTCGATGTTTGAAATCAACCCCGTAGTAAAAACCTCGTTTGACGAAATCTATGCCGCTGACTGCAAAGTAAAACTTGATGACAATGCACTTTTCCGTCATAAAGATTACGCTGAAATGCGCGACATCACCGAAGAGGCAGAAGCAGAGGTTGAAGCAGGCAAATACGGTCTTAACCTTGTAAAACTTGACGGTAATATCGGCTGTATGGTAAACGGCGCAGGTCTTGCAATGGCAACGATGGATATTATAAAACTTTCAGGCGGAGAGCCAGCAAACTTTCTCGACGTAGGCGGTACAGCAAGCGCAGAAACAGTTGAAGCCGCATTCCGTATTATTATGAAAGATCCTAACGTTAAGGCAATTTTAGTAAATATTTTCGGAGGTATTGTTCGTTGCGACAGAGTTGCAAACGGCGTTGTAGAGGCTTACAAAATGGATTGTAACTGTCGTAAACCTAGGTCAGAGTTGCTGGAAAAAGCATGCAGAGAGTTTAATGTTGACAGAGCCGCTTCAGTGATGATTGGTGATAAGAAATTGCCTCATA
>CAJOGF010000034.1:0-14044 GCA_905233995.1 uncultured Bacteroidales bacterium
TAGGAGTAAACTAAACTTTACATTTTTACAGTCATAAAAAAATTACAAGGTAAAAAATATTTTTTTATCGAAAAAATTTTAGACTTTCGGAATTGAGGGTGTTAATTGATTGTGGTAAAAAAAAAACGGCTGTGGCATTGCCACAGCCAAAAAGATCAACAAGTAAGAAATATTTTTAGAATCTCAAACCAAGAGTCATTGTGATATACAAAGCATTGTTTTTCAACTTATAAGACTGACTAACATTGTTTGATTCATACAAAAATTTGTCGGTTTCAACCAAATGATACGAACCTGTAATATCAAAAAATACATCTTGATCTCCAAATCCCGCTCCAAACGAAAATATCTGACGTTCAAAAGTTTTGTCAACATATTGACAAGGATTTCCGTACAAAGCATAACCGGCTCTCAAAGCACAATACGGTGTACATTTTACTTCTGCACCAATTCTTAAATTGCTTGTTCCCTGAAACTTATCTTTTATTGCCTCGTTCTGAATATCAAACTCATCGGCACTGAAATCCTCATCTTCCAACTTTATCATCGAATAGTCAACGTATTCGTAATCAACGCTTAACAAGCCTTTTCCGGGCGCAATAAACGCCGCCGACAAAATTGCTTTGAAAGGCGTTTGAAGATTAAATTTATACTCATTATCAGGAGAAATTTCATTATAAGATTGGTCTCGACCTTCAACTGCCTCATCATAATAACACTCCGCTGTAGAATAATATTTATCTTCAATCTGATACCAACTCGGAGAATGAATAGCGGCTCCAAATCTCAAATAATTAACAGGTTTGTAAATAACACCGGCTTTAACATTGATACCTGTACCTATATCCTTGATATTTTCTTTGAAATCCCAATACACATAATCAACACGGTTGTCTTTGTCCTCTTCGCTGTAAGTACTTGTTTGTTTGTATCTTAAAGTTTGAACACCAATACCAAAACCGAAATACAATTTATCAGCATAGTTTCCCGAAAAAGCAAAATCCCATGAATTTATCCCACCTTTTGTTTTGGAAACAAATTTTTGGTATTCACCATAGCCACCATCTTGTTGCATAAACCAACCTGCATCATGCGGCGTTAAATAGTTATTTGGGAAATCACCATCTTCGTCAAGCAAATAACATCCATATCCGAGATTTGAAGTAAAAGCGTCAAGTTTTGAATTTACAATTCCCGCAGACCTTTCTTTCCAACTATCAAGCATTGAACCATTATCGTTGCGACCGTAAACTCTACGTTTACCGTTGAAATCCATCAAACGATTATAAGCAACACCCCAAGACCAACCTTTAAATCCAGTCTTTTCGGCATTATAATTCGACTGAACGAACCCAACGTTAGCAATTTTGAACGAAAATTTGCTGTCGTCAGCGTCAAAATTATTAATAGTGCTTGTGGCTTTGTTATTTATAAATTGTGGCGTGAAAGTAAATTCACCTCTTTTATAAATACTCATTCCCGCCGGATTAGTTGCCAAACACGAAACATCTCCGCCTAACGCTCCAAAAGCACCACCCATAGCCGTTGAACGTGCCGTTCCTTGTACAAAAGAGCGTGAAAATCTCAACGCATCATATTCATTCTGAGCAAACAATGCCGATGACAATGCCGTTAAAGATATTATCAATAAACTTTTTTTCATATTCGTAATGTTAATGTTTTTTTTTAAAGTTAACCTAAAGAAAAACACACTAAATACCGTTTTCTATCTGTGTCCGCTGCTTGAAGATCCACCTCTTGATGATGAAGAAGATGATGATGACGAAGAAGACGAGCCACTTCTACTTCCAGAAGAGTATCCTGACGAACTGCTTCTGCTTCCAGAAGAATATCCAGACGAACTGCTTCTGCTTCCAGAAGAATATCCAGACGAACTACTTTTTGAAGTACTCGATGAACTTCTGTTAGAATATCCCGATGAACTACTTCTTGAGGTTGAACCCGATGAACTACTTCTTGAGGTTGAACCCGATGAACTACTTCTTGAAGTTGAACCTGATGAATAACTTCTTGAGGTTGAACCAGATGAACTGCTTTTAGAAGTTGAACTTCCATTGTTAGACGAAGAACTTCTTGAAGTATAACTGCTTGAATTTCCTCTACTTGACGAACTTGATGAACGTGAGTAATAACTTGAAGAACGGTTAGTTCCGCTGCTTTTGCTTGTATTACTACGGTTTACAGTGTTGTTAGAATAAATTCTGTTGTTATAAACTCCCGTTGTAGAAGATCTATGTCCGTACGCATAGCGTGAACTATTTGCGTTTCCATGTATTCTATTGTATTCCATTGCATAATGACGGTCAAAAGAACTGCGACCGTAGCCATAATGTCTGTAATAACCTTCATGGAAACAAGGGTCATAATAGCGGTGATGATAACCATACCATGAATACCCCCAATACGGATCACCCCAATAAGAATAGCGATAAGGCATTCCCCAACCCGTATGCCAATAGAACGAATTGTAAGACCAACCAAAATCCCAATACCAATTACGATACCAAGGCTCACAAACCACTACGTCATAATAACTTGAAGTATAGCACGGACGATGAAATCTGTAAATCCTTGTTGTGTAACTATCGTCAACAATAACTTCTTCTGTTTCATCTGGGTTGCTATACAAACGGCTGTTGTTGTCCGCCTGACTATCATAAACGGTAACATCATCGTCTTGTTTTGGCTGCTGCGCTGTACTTTTTTCAACCGTTTGTGGTTTAGGGGTATAGACACCATATACATCGTCGCTGTAAGTTGTGGAACTCGTTGTATGCAATACCGAACATGATGTCCACATCAAAGCAACCAAAGAAGCAGCAAATACTTTTAAATCAAATATTTTCATTTTTATTCCTCCTTTGAAGTTGTTAGTTAATCATTATTTTAGACGTGAAAAATATACTTTGGTGAATTTTTTTATTGTTAAAAAACATAAAATAATTATTCCATAGCCTTCAGACTCATATCGAGACTTTTTATTTGATGCGTCAACGCTCCTACCGAAATATAGTCAACACCTGTCAAAGCATAATCTCTTAAAGTATCAAGAGTAATTCCGCCTGAAGATTCCGTTTCATATTTTCCAGCAATAAGGTCTACGGCTTGTTTGGTGGTTTTAAGATCAAAATTATCAAGCATAATTCTCCTTACTCCGCCAACTTCCATCACTTGACGAATTTCATCAAGACTTCTTGTCTCGATTTCAATGTCAAGTTGTTTGCCTTTTTCTTTACAATACTTTTGAGCGGCGAGAATAGCGTTTTTAATGCCACCTGCAAAATCCACATGATTATCTTTGATAAGAATCATGTCAAAAAGTCCGATTCTATGATTTTCGCCACCGCCAATTTTAACGGCTTGTTTTTCCAAAAGTCTTAAACCCGGAGTTGTTTTTCTTGTATCAAGAACTTTTGTTTTCAAGTCTGAAATTTTTTCGGCATAAATATGCGTTTGAGTTGCAACTCCACTTAATCTTTGCATAAAATTCAAAACTAATCTTTCGGCCTGCAAAATCGAAATTACATTACCGCTTACTTCAAAAGCAATATCACCTTTTTTTACAGGCGTACCATCTTTCAAAAATACATTTACATTAAGATTTTTGTCTATTTTGTTGAAAACTTTCAACGCAACCTCAACACCGCAAAGTATTCCGTCTTGCTTTATTATAAGGTGTGCTTTTCCTTTTTCATCGTGTGGAATTGTTGAAAGGGAAGTATGGTCGCCATCGCCTAAATCTTCAGTAATAGCAATGTCTATTAAATCGTCTACAAGTTCTTCAATTTTTTTCATTGTGTAATTTTATTTTTTTTTGATACATACTTGGGGACAAATGTATAAAAAAAATCCGAAATTATAAAAATATAATTTCGGATTCCGCTTTTTTCTCGAAATTCTCAGTAAACATACAACCCTGTTATAACAGATTGATTATTAACAGTTTTCAAGGTGTAGTCTACTTTATATGATATACCTTCGGACGTTGTCATCGTACCGAAAAAATAATTTCTATTATGACTTGAAGTATATTCTTGAGGTTTATGCTTGTCAAAAAAATCTCCAATCACCTTTGCCGCCTGACTTTTAGTGCAAATATTTTGCGTATTATTGAAATTAAGTTTAATTTCAGGAGCAAAATATGCTGACAGACTTTCAACTTTTCCGTTTCCAATTGCATTGTTGATTGCTATATAATCAGAATTTTGAGTCTTTTCAAACAAAAACACAAAAAAAACAATCACACCAAAAACTACTAAATAAATTGCACGTTTCATAATTCTATAAAATTTTTAAGTTGTTTTTCTTGAAACAAAAATAACAAAAAACGTGCCGATTTATTTTTTATAAAAATTCATTTCGTCCAAATATTCAAACGCTTTTTCTGGCATAAAAAACCGTACATCTTTGCCATTTTTAATTGATTCTCTTATGAAAGTGCTTGAAATTTCGATAATTGGCGTTTCCACCATTGTTACTTTTGGGTGATTAACAAGTTCTCCGCCCGAAAAATTCTTTCTTGGAAAAACCAAAATATTATGATATTTGAGAATCATTTCATAATTTTTCCATTTATCGAATCTTTCAAGATTATCGGTTCCCATAATAAGAAAAAAATCCCTTTCGGGATATTTTTCTTTAAGAAACGTAAGTGTATCAATCGTGTACGAAGGCTTTGGCATCTTGAACTCGATGTCAGAAACCGAAAACTTTTTGTAGCCTTCGGTTGCTCTTTTCAAGAGTTCAAGACGGTGATAATCAGCCAAAAGAGATTCCTTTTTTTTGAAAGGGTTTTGCGGCGACACCACAAACCACAAACAATCCAAAATAGAATATTCTGTCAAAAAATTGGCTAACATCAAATGCCCATTATGCACCGGATTGAACGAACCAAAATAAAGTCCTGTTTTCAAAACCAAAAGAAATTTTACTCGTTAAGTCTGTAAATTGCTTTTGCTTCCTCTGCCTGCTGATAGTCCCAAAAAGGTCCTATTGACAACCTTTGGAACGACAAACCTTCAAACAAAGCGTCAGCAAATTCATTAGAACCTCCTGAAGTAATAGCCGCAGGGCTACGGGTATACTCGTAAGAGCCTAAACGACGAAGTTCTGTGAAAGCACACTGAAACCAATGCATTGTACTCGGTGCAGTAGGTTGAGGCAATTCGTTGATTTTATCTTTGGATTTTTTATAATAAATCTTAGCGTTAAGAGCCTCTGTTTCAGAATAAAAAGGTCCAACAGTTACTTGACGATGAGCAATTCCCCACCAAACGGCTTTTGAAAAACTTTTTATCGAACCAGAAACGATTTTGCCGCCACCACCCATAATTTCAATTTCTTTTCGTTTGCTGTCAATACGCATACGAATATAGAACCAATATACATCAGGAGTAGGTTCTTTGTCGTCAATGATTTCAGTTTCGGGATTTGAAACTTTAATTGTTGATTCTGGATCAACGGCAGATGCCTTTAGAGAGCCGAATACAAACAAAACGGCAATCAAAAGCGACAATATTCTTGAAAAACCTTTCATACTTTTTTATTTTTTAGTAATTTTTTTCAACAAAATTTTCATTTTTAATACAATAAAAACAAAATCCATACCATTAATTTTTTTGTAAAAAAAATAAATCTAAAATTTCAAGTGCAATATTAGTATATTTTTTTATAATTTGTATATTTGCAGATAATTTTTTTTATTGTAACTTTGCAAAATATAATTAAAAACATCAAAAAAATGAAAACAAGACTATTTACGGCTGTTTTGTGTTTAATGTTTATTGCCTCTGGCTGTTTGGAAAATGCTTCACAGAAGTCGGATGCAAAAAGCAACACAACTACAACAACCACCACAACCGATGACAATAAAACTTCGGACAATCAAGACAAAAAAACCGACGACAAGAAAAAAAGCACCACTAAAAATTCGTTTCAGTCGCAGGGTGGCAAATTTTCAATTAATTTTCCTGCACCGCCAGCAGGACCAGAAAGCCGCATAGAACAAAACAAAGCCGGTCTTATGCAACTTTACACATATTCACTTATTTTGTCGGACAATGCAGGCTACTTTGTATACTACAAAGATTATCATTCAGGAGTAATAACAGATTCCAACACAGACGAAATGTTGAAAAAAGAGGCTGATAATTTTATGAAAAACTGCGGTTCAAAAGTTGCCAAATCCTCTTCTGAAAGGCTTGAAGGCAACAAAGGATTATCGTTTTCAGGCACTTTGAACGACACAATTGCAATCAATATGCGAGCATTTTTTGTAGGCAGACGTTATTATCAATTTGGTACGATAGCCGCAAATTCCGAAATCGCTGACAAAGATTCAAAACAATTTATCAATTCGTTTGAAATTATAAAGTAAGATTTTTTTACAGCGTTAAAACGGTGTTAAAAAACCATTTTAACGCTATTTGTTTTTAATACAAAAATCCGAACAACCAAAGCGGAATTTTGTTTCCTATGCCGGTTTCCATATCGTCAACAGCCAAAAAACTATTGGCAATATCGGCAATTTGTTTATAACTTTTTTTCATTCCGCCAACCTCAAAAAGATATTGCCCGTCAATTAAAAAATCACCATCTTTGGGGATTGAAACCAAATGATTAACACTCAATTGATTAGCAAAAAATGTCTCTCTGATAGTTCCTTGTTCTATACTTTGAGTTAAAGCATACATCAAATTAGGATTGTTAACCAAAACTTTATCAGGTCCTGAAAGTTTTTTATACGTTTTTGCCTCTTTATAAAGACAATTCAAAAGAGCGGCATTATGCAAATAATTCAACATTTTTAGCGTATGCTCGCGAGAATTTTGCAACTGCTCCGACAATTTTGAAACGTTAGGCACAAACGGCAATGCACCCGAAATCACCATTAAAAGCCTTTTCAACTTGTCCAACGTTGCAAACTCAATATCTTCAACAGCAGGTATATCTACATCAATTACCGTTTTAACAACATCGTTCAGCCTTAAATAATAATCTGCGCCAACTTCCTTATAGAATGGATAATAACCCTTTTTCAAATAAGTATCAAAAACTTTAAGAATTTTAATTTCCGAAGAAATTTGCATCGCAAAAGAAACATGATTTTCAATTAAGTCCTGAAAACTCAATGGCTGAATTTTTTTTCCTGCATCAAACTCCAAAAATTCTCTTAACGACAAACCATTAAATTCGTAAAGCGATTGACGTCTCGACAAATCGGCTTTTGAATTATTAATTGCCAACATTGCCGAACCTGTATAAACAATTTTCAAATCAGGATAATCATCATAAAAATTTTTAAGATATTGTTGCCAATTTTTTAGTTTATGAACCTCGTCTAAAAAAATAACTTCAACACCTTGATTATAAAGATATTCCACAAGTTCTTCAAGAGGATATTTATTTAACCACAAACTATCCAACGAAACATAAAAAGCCTTATCAGGATTCTTAAAATTTTCTTTTATATGCTGAAGCATAAGAGTTGTTTTTCCAACGCCTCTTGCACCCTTAATTCCAATTAAGCGAGCCTCCCAATTAATATATTTATGCAAGTAACGTTTAAATTTACAACTTGTTGCATTAAGTTTTCGATGATAAAGATTTAGTAATGGCTTAAAGTCCTCAAAATTCATTTTAAACCTCCTTTTAAGAAATTATTCGCCACAAAGATATAAAAAAATTGTCATCTTGAGATGACAATTTTTGTTAAATTTTGCAATCTCGAGATGACAATTTTTACTAATTTTTGCAATCTCGAGATGACAATTTTTGTTAATGCAGTACCGCTCTTTTAATCAAATAAGGTACAAGTATTTCCTTAAAAGTTTTTGAAACATCGGCTTCTACATAATCAATATTATACATTGAACAACGATTTTTCAAATTCTGACAAAACTCCGCACTTAAACTTCTAAAAGTTTCTTTGTAATCCAAAGGGTTAAGACTTATCTCCTGCCCCGTTTCCATATCAACAAACTTATATGGACGATTGTCAAAATCGAAATTAACTTCTTTTGGATAGTCAAGAACATGAAACAAAACAACATCGTGCTTTGCGTGCCTTAAATGCTGAAGTCCAGCATAAATATCGTCCATTCCATCTTTCGACATCATATCGCTGAAAATCAAAACCATACTCCGCTTGTGAATATTTTCAGCAATTTTGTGCAGACAAGAAGCAATTGAAGACCGTTTGCTTTCGTCAAAAGTCGGTTTTGACCTCTTGTCAACAACCTCCTGCAACTTTGAAAACAACATTTTAGCGTGTGTTGACGAAATTTTAGCCTCCGACGAAAAATAAACATCTTTGTCAAACAAAGTTAGCGATACAGCGTCCCTCTGTTTTCTAAGCAAATTAATCAAAGCCGAAGCACATACAACAGAAAAATCCAACTTATTAAACTTTACATTTTCAGGATATTGCATACTCAAAGAGGTGTCAATCAAGATATAACACCTCAAATTAGATTCGTCTTCATAATGCTTTACAAAAAGTTTTTCAGTTCTTGCATACAGTTTCCAATCAATATGACGAGTACTATCACCCTTGTTGTAAAGGCTATGCTCGTTGAACTCAGACGAAAAACCATGAAACGGACTTTTATGCAATCCAGTTATAAAACCCTCTGTTATATGAGCGGCTACAAGTTCAAGATTACCTAAGTCAGATATTTCATTGAGCCTTAAAATCATTTTATAGGCGATACATAATCGTTAACGTCCTTGCCATTAATCTCGTTGCCACATAATATTATAAGGCGTTCCAAAACATTACGAAATTCTCTAATATTACCTGTCCAATTTATTTTTTGAAGTTCTTCGATTGCGTCTTTTGTAAATTTTTTTGGCGCGGTATAATATTCACCCGAAATTTGCTCGTTGAAATAATCAACCAAAAGTGGAATGTCTTCAAGTCTTTCGTTAAGCGAAGGAACGTGAATAATTATCACACTAAGTCTATGATAAAGGTCTTCGCGGAAACGATTTGCCAAAATTTCATCTTTTAAATTTTTGTTTGTAGCGGCAATCACTCTGACATCAATTTTTATTTCTTTGTCAGAACCGACTCTCGAAATTTTATTCTCTTGAAGAACTCTCAAAACTTTGGCTTGAGCCGCAAGACTCATATCACCAATTTCGTCCAAAAATATCGTACCACCATTAGCCGCTTCAAATTTACCTTTTTGCTGTTTCATAGCCGAAGTAAACGCACCCTTTTCGTGTCCAAACAATTCACTTTCAATAAGTTCTGACGGAATTGCTGCACAGTTAACCTCTATAAAAGGACCGTTTGCACGATTACTTTTCTCGTGAAGCCATCTCGATACGATTTCTTTTCCTGTTCCGTTTTCGCCCTGAATCAGCACTCTTGCTTCCGTAGGAGCAACTCTTTCAATCATTTCCTTTACATGACGAATTGCAGGAGATTCACCAATCATTTCGTATTTACGGTTAATCCTCTGTTTCAAGACTTTAGTCTCGGCAATGAGTTCTTTTTTCTCGGTCGCATTTTTTATTACAACCAAAAGACGATTCAAGTCCAAAGGCTTTTCAATAAAATCGTATGCACCTTTTTTGATTGCCTCAACTGCTGTATCAACCGTACCATGTCCTGAAATCATAACAACAGGTATTTCCCTGTTTTTTTCAACAATTTTTTCCAAAACTTCAAGACCGTCCATTTTAGGCATTTTAATATCGCAAAGTACGATATCAAACTTTCCAGCGGCAATTTTTTCAAGACCTTCAAAACCGTCTTGAGCCAATTCAATTTCATGTCCTTCGTACGACAAAATGTCTCTCAAAGTGTTTCTAATCGACCTTTCGTCGTCTATTATGATTATTTTAGCCATCTCAATTTACTTTAAGAAAATAATTTCACAAATTTATATTTTTTATCGGATTTTATCAAAAAAAATACATACTTTTATCAAATTTTTTTTCAAATACTATGAATAGACAAATTTACACTATAGGCGAGACTGTTTTTGACATCATTTTCAAAGACAATGTACCGAATCATGGCAATCCGGGCGGCTCTGTTTTGAACTCTGCCGTTACCTTAGGACGGTTAGGACTAAAACCAATTTTTCTTTCCGATTTTTGCAACGACCTTATCGGTCAGGTCATAAAAACATTTCTAAAAGAAAACTCTGTTACCTCAAAACCGATTATCATAAATAATGACAAACAAACCTCAATTGCGCTTGCATTTTTGGACCAAAACAACAATGCTCAATACGAGTTTTATAAGCAAAAACCTTCTCAAAAAGACTTTCAAGAACTTGACATTGAGTTTCATAGCAACGACGTTTTGCTTTTTGGTTCATTCTACGCTATAATGCCTGAAATTCGTGTGTGCATGTCAGAAATCCTCAAAAAAGCCAAACAAAACGAAACTATAATTGTTTATGACCCAAACTTCAGAAAACCACATTTGAAAGATTTGCCCAAAGTAAAAAGTTTTATTGAAGAAAACATAAGGTTTTCTGACATCGTAAAAGGCAGCGACGAAGATTTCTCTTTGATTTTCAACACATTAAACGATATTGAAACATTCAAAGAATTAGAAAAAATAAACCCAAAGGCACATTTTTTTCTAACCAAAGCCGACAAAGGTTGCTCTTATTATTATAAAGGTGTTATAAAAAATTTTGACGTACCAAAAATTACACCCGTAAGCACTATCGGAGCCGGAGATAATTTCAACGCTGGTATTGTGTATTCTATTATAAAACAACAGATTACGAAAACCCACCTTAACAATCAATTGTCAGAAAAACAAATAACTGAAATTGTGATGGACTCGGTAAAGTTTTCGCAATCTGTGTGTCAAAGCACATTCAATTATATTTCAAAAGAATTTGCTAAAAATTATGCTATTTAATGCGGCGCAAAGGAACTTCAACTTGTTTAGTTTTGTCTTTTGGGATAAAAGTTAGATAATCGTAACTATCGCCAACTTTTTTCAAAACGCCAACCTCTTTCATGCTGCTATTTTCGCTTTGTAGAAAAAGAATTGAATCTTTTTCGATTTTGTAACCAACCGCCATAGGAAGCGTAAAAGCGTTTTTGGTAAGTCCTTGCAACATTTCAGCCGCTGTCGAGGAAGCGTCAATTATGGCCTTTTCGTCTTCAAACTGAATGGTTACATCAATATTAGAAAGCACAAGCGACAATGCCGCTGAAGGAATATTCAAACCTTTTATTTCGTTTTGTAAAACTTCCGCAAGCGACGAAACGTCAACCTGATACCTTCCTTTTAACGCATCTGTAGACAACGAGTCCTTGCTTGAGGAATTACAACCCGAAAAAACATACAGACAACTCAATGAAACCAAAAATAAAAAAATCTTTTTCATACTATTTATTTCAATTAAAAATTTAAATGTCCGCAAAAATAATAAAAAAAAAGTAAACTTCAGATTAATTTTGTAATATTTGAAAAAAGTATTAATTTTAGCCCGTAAAAAAAAATGAAAATAAAATGAAAATAAACATTGAATACACCAAAGACAAAGCCTCAAAAGAGGATATTTTGGCATTGAAAACTTTTATAGAAAAGAAGGCAAACGATTCTGTAAAAAAAGTTGAAATTGCCTCCAAGAAAGCCAAAAAAGGCGAAATGGGTCCTGGCATTGTATCGGGTTTGACAGCGTTATTAGGCTCAGCAACAGGACCTTTGACAACTCTTGCAGAAGCACTTGTAGAATGGGTCAGACTAAAAAGGTCGGAGGTTAGAATTACTGGCGTTAGCGGTGCTGAAATTTATATTTCAGGCAAAGTAAAAAAAGAAGATTTGCACCAAACAATCGAAAGATTTTTCGCTCAAGAAAAAGAAAACGTTAAAACAGGAGCAAAGCGCGAAAAGAAACTTCCGCCGCCACCACCGCCGCACAATCAGCAAAACACTCCGAGTCAAGACGGGAAGTAGAAAAAGAAGAAAAAAAGAAATGAATTTTAGAAAAAAAATTTTCTGTATTTTCTGTTGTACAACTCTTTTTTGCGGCTGTACACAGAAAATGGAGTCTCTAAACAATTACACTGTAGACGAAACATTTGCGGATTTGTCCGTTACAAATCTTGACACAAAATATTTTTCGGCTCACAGTTTGCAGACAAGTGTTACGGCTCCAATTGCAGACGATTACGAAAATGTGGTTCAACCATATTTGGAATTTCCCAAAGGCGTAAAAGTTGTTTTTTATGACGACAATTTAAAAGTAAAAAGCCGTCTTACAGCCGATTACGCCGTTTATTATTCCAAGAAAAAACTATGGGAAGCAAGAAAAAACGTTGTTGTTTACAGCGAAAACGGCACAAACCTTATGACCGAACAACTTTTTGGCGATGAAAACCGCAAAAAAATCTTTTCGGTAAAAAAAGTAACCGTTGTAGATAGCGACGGCACAACAATTACCGGCAAACAAGGGTTTGAATCCGATATTTCTTTTAGGAATTATAAATTTTTGGACGTTAACGGTATTGTAAACCTCAACGAACAATACGGAGAGGATTTTTCGATGACTCAAAACTAAAAAGAATGAAAAAACAAAAACGCGGAGCCATGGAAATATTATGGCTCTGCTTTTCAATAGTCTGTATTTTAACGGCTTTAGTTGACTGTTTTAGACACGGAATCCAATCAGCAGTGCCGATGTTTCTGTGTTCTTTGGTATGCGCTCTGATGTATTTTTGGAGAAAAACGCTACGCAAAAATCAAAAAAAGGATTAATCCATACCGTATTTTTTCAGAGTTTTAGAATCAGGCTTCCAAACATCGCCATAAAGGTCTAACATATCTATATGACGCGTAATACCGTCGGGTGAAATCATTCTGAGTTTCATTGTCTTGATTCCGTCGTTAGATTTATAAACAGAGAGAATGTAGTTGCCGTCAGGAGAAAAAACCGCAGACGATACTTTACCGTCATGTTTGAAATTTACGACCTCTTTGCCGTCTATTGTCCAAAGCCTTGCGAAACCATCATCAGAGGTTGTCAACACAAATTTTGAATCCGGAGAAAATACCGCTGAATTTACCTTATTTTCATAACCTCTAAAAGTAAAGCGCATTTGACCAAGATTATCCCACAAAACAGCCGTTTCATCGCTTGAAGTCGAAATAATATACTCTCCCGAAGGCGAAAAACTTACCGAATTTACTCTACCATCATGACCGTGAAAAGTCCTCAAAACCTTTCCTAAAAGGTCGTAAAGTACAATTTTGCCGTCAGCAAAACCCGTTACAAAACTCTTGCCCGAAGGGTGAAAACATACCGATAAAACCTCAGAAGAAACATTTTCTACATGATGCTCTAAGTCAGTTTCCAAATCTCGAATCACAATACTACTATCGCCCACATAAACCAAAAATTTATTGTCATTAGAGAAAACCGCATCATTAATTTTTGATAATTTGTTGTCAGAAAAAACTTTAAGATTTTTACCCGTTGCAGACTCCCACAATCTAACGGTTGCATCATTTGAAGAGGTAAGCAACATTTTTCCGTCAGAAGAAAATCTCGCCGTATTTACATTTTGAGTATGACCCGAAAAAACAGCCGAAGTCCCTCCCGTTAAATCCCAAGACATTGCGTTAGTATCTTGAACGACAGCAATATGCAGTCCATCGCCAGAAAAACAAGCAAAACTAATATTTTTGGCATTTTGATAAGTTTCAAACCTTTTCCCCGGTGTCCAAGACCGAATTGTATGGTCATCACCAGCAGTAACAACCGAATTATTATTGGGCATAAAAACTGCACTCCAAACGTTAGAATTGTGTCCTTTCAGAACTTTTTCAAGGTTTCCATTTATATTAAAAATCCTAACCGTTTTGTCTCTTGACGAAGTTATAACATGCTTTGAATCAGGCGAAAAATTAGCAGAATTAATCCAATTTTCATGTCCCGAAAAATTTACCAACTCCTTGCCGCTCAAATCAAAAAGCCTTGCTCTATGATTTCGATTAAGATAATCGTTTGAAGCCGTCAAAACATATTGACCATCATTAGAA
>CAJOGF010000034.1:14054-16226 GCA_905233995.1 uncultured Bacteroidales bacterium
TTGACATCGAAAAACGATTGTCCTCATTGATTTCAAAAATTTTCTTTAACACCCCTTCTTTCGTCCAAAGTCTTGCAGTATTGTCGCCGCCAGAGGTCAAAATTAACGAGTTGTCAGGAGAAAATTTTGCACAATAAACATCAAAATCATGTCCCGAAAGCGTTGAAATACATTTTCCTGACAAATCCCAAACTTTTACTTTACAATCAGCACCACCCGTTAGAAACATAGAATTATCCGACGAAATATCACATGTCCAAAGTATAGAATTATGTCCCATTATCGATAATAATTCTTTTCCCGAAAAATCAAAAACACGAGCCGTACTATCGTATGATGTGGTCATAATCAGAGAATTATCTTTAGAAATGCAAATAGATGTTACTTCTTTTTTGTGAGGAATTTCAGTAATGACATCGCCGTTTACATTCAAAATTCGTGCGCAATATTTTTCCAAATTGTCGTTTTTAACAAAAGTCATAACATATTGTCCATCGCTTGAAATTTCCGCTTTAACTACATTGTCAGAAATTTCACCCGAAATATTATAAAAAATGTCAGTATTATAAAACGAATTTAATAACGCACTGTAAGCCTGAATGTTAGTTGTATCAAGTGAGACCGCTTTTTGAGCCAAACGAAGACTGAAAGTTGGGTCGTTTTCAAGTTTTTGAAACGCAAAAGCCGTTAACATATTGCTTCGTGCCATATTTGCGCTACGCTCAGCATCACCTTTTAGAGAAAAAGCCAACAAAACAAAAGCCACACAAATCAAACAAACTGAAAAACACACCAAAACAAGAGTTCTATTTCTGATAGTTCTTTTTTTGACTTTTGAGTCCGTTTTTGCATCAGAAACCACAGTTTTTAGCGGCGATACAATAGGCTTAAAATCAGGAAGTTTTTGTTTTTCTAAAACTATTGACCTAAAAATAACCGCATTATAAGGCAAATAAAAATTATGCGAAATATTAAAAACTATTTTCTTTAAAATACAGTATTTCAAAGATTTATCCAACAAATCGGGAGTTAAAGCATATTCTGTTAACGCTTTTGTTTCCAAAACGGGCAAAGGTTGAGTTTGCTCTTTAAAAACCATTTCAGAAACTAAAAAATTCAAGAAATTATGTTTTAATTCTTCGTCTTGAATGGTTGAGAGAAAATTTTCTAAACGAGAGGTTTCAAAATAGCCTGATTTTTCAATAATTTCCTGATTTATAACAGTTTCCTCTGAGAAATTTTTTCTAAAAAACAAAACAGCACTTCTTAAAAATCCGGGATTAACAAGGCTATTAAAAGAAATATTTTTAACCAACAATTCAGCGGCTTTTTCGTCGAATTTTATCGGTTTTAAATCTTCAAATGTCTCATTTGCAATCATTTCAACCGCTTTTTCAGCGGTATTGAAATCAAAAGGCAAAAGTTTTAAAGTATTTTGAAAAATGCCATGAATATCTTCTTCCAATTCCGCTAAAGAATTATACGAGTCGTCCTCAATACTAAACAACAGCGAAATATTCAAAGAATCGCACAAAAGTTTCAAAGAATCTTTTGACAGAGGCGTGTCAGATTCTCCAAGCATAATTTTCTGAATTTCAGCATTATACTTTTGAGGAACTTCACCGTAAATCAATCCCGCAAGAGCCTTTGCGAACTCTTTTCTTGAGGACAAAGTATACGTAAAGAAATTTTCAAACGAATCCAAAACCAAGCAAAATCGCTTTTTATCTTGATAACACGCCTGAAGTTTCTTTGAAACATACCATAAAGAATTATCGTCTTCAAATGCCATATCCACATAAGTTGGTTTGGTGCATTTTAAAGACAGAAAACTAACGAGTTGTTTTTCAAGTACTTTGTCGCCAAATTTAAAAGGTGGAATTTCAAACCTCAACGCACAAACATCGCTTGAAGTGTTTTCCATCTTGCTAAAAACGGCGTTTATAAGCGAAGTTTTACCTAACTTTGCCTGAGAAGAAAGGATAGAAACTTTTTCATTTTCAAGCATATATTTAAGACGTTTTGTTTCATCTTCTCTCATAGGAAGAGTTGTTTCTTTTGTCTTAAAATTTTCGTATGGTAAAATCCCCAAAAAATAATCGTTAAAAATTTTCATTTTCATTGTTCATTTTTCTCAAAAAAAGTTATGCAAATATATAAAAATTATACGAA
>CAJOGF010000035.1 GCA_905233995.1 uncultured Bacteroidales bacterium
AGCATTGAAGAGCGCAAAGCATATTTCAGATATTTGGAGAGCCTTAGTTTGAGTAAGAGTGTGTTATGGTCGAGCCGAGTTTTGGGGTTCGACGAAGGCAAAAAAATTGGCATTGAAAAAGGTCGCGCCGAAGGTCGTGCCAATGCGATGCGTGAAATGGCTCGTGCTCTCAAAGCAATGGGCAAAATGACCATTGACGAAATCGCCTCCGCCACTAATCTAACCCCTGACGAAATCTCAAAAATTTAACATAAATAATTTGGTTCAATCAAAAATTATTTCTAATTTTGAAACGCAATTAATTGAAAATTAACACAACAATGATGCTTTCAATGCTCTCGCAGCAACCAATCCAGCATTTGCAAGCTATATCGACGGCGCAAAAACTGCATCCGACATGCCCGCTCTCCTTACATTGGGCGCATAGAGGTTGAATGTTACCGTTCCGTCGGCGTTGACAACTGGCGATTCCACATTAGGTCTATTGAATAATTAACGAATTAGGCATTTTGTTACTTAAATAAAAATTCTTATCTTTGCACTGTTAACCAATCCAATATATAATGGAAAAGCGATTTGATAGTCTTACTATATTCGAGTTCGGTCAAAGATTCCCAACAGAAGAAGCCTGCCTGCAATATCTGAGCGAAAAGAAATGGGGCAGATGGCTTTGTATGCCCAGTGTGCGGACACAAACATTTTTGTAGTCATAGCAAAAAACGTCCATACGACAGGCAATGCACAAAATGCCATCACATCTCATCCCCGACATCGGGAACGTTGTTCCACAAAATCAAGTTCTCCCTGCTAAAAGCATTTTGGATAATATACTACGTGTCTACAAGCAAACATGGCGTTGCTTCGACGGAACTAAGCAGGAAACTTGGTTTGCGGCAGAAGACATGTTGGGGATTCAAAGGAGGCATTTGCCGTGCCTATGGGAAAGTCATTCCAAACGCAAGCGCAAAGTCGTTGGGTGGCTTCATGAGGGATACAATTGACAAATCGTCTGACATCCAAACGGATGAATGGTCGGGGTACAAACCATTAACGTCAGAGTTCACTAATTTGACACAAAAATTATGAAACGGGGTATATTCGAGAATCTTCTTGCGAAAGTCATCGCTCTCCCTCCGAAAACGTATAAGTCACTATATGCATAATTATAAAAAATTATTAAGTAATTTCCATATCCTTGTAAATATAGTATATTACATCTGCTAATTCTCTAAAATAATTAGATTCTTGGAGAAGAAGACACTCAACAATCTCTTTGTGAGTGAAAAATTTTAACCGTTCCTTAAACAAATGGAAGTCGTTGATAGTTTCTTTTGATATTGAGTAAATTAATATTCTATTTAAGGCATCTTTATAATTTTTAATATCTTGACTTGAAAAATTACTAATCTTGATATCGTGAAATATATTGAATTCTCTTGCATCGTCTAAACTTGTAGGTAAATTGCCGAACCCAATTGAATTTTTTAGTTTGAACTTTTGGATGAATTGTTCTGATTTGCAGGATATCAATAATACTTTCTTGTTTATTAATAGTTTGTAATTAGATTTGTCAAAAACAACGTTATCACAGCGACTGCCATACAGTTCTTTGCTTGTGCCGTGTCCTAAAAAGATGACAGTTTCTGCATCTTTGATTTCTTCATAAATTTTCTCCAATGAATCATCTTCGTCAGTAGTATCACTATTGATGCCTACTGCGTTTAGATTGGTGCAAATATGCTGATAAACAGGGTTCAAGAACACTGTTGTCTGATCTTCTGGATATATGCAAACTATTTTGTTCATTTGTTGACTTCTGTAAGGTAAGCAATTGTTTGGGGTAATATTGCATCTATCCACTCAGCACTTTCGTCTGGATTATTCTCAATTGTATCGGCTATCTCTGAAAATGATTTCCCTTTGAATTTTGGACAGCAAGAGTTGAATACCATATCTCCATTTGCGCGCAATAATGAGCATAGGCGGAGTTCTATGCTTTCAACATTGTTTCTTTTCAGATATTTGATTAAATCATCTTTGTAATCTGTTCTTCCTACGCAATTCACAATGTTGGCGTGTATCAGTTTGTTTACACCTTCAACAAGTTGTTCAATAGTTGCATTTTGAGGTGTGTTGCCAACAACGGTGCTAATTACTTTGTTCCAATTTCCTGAGTAGATAAAAAAATCTACTTTTGGACGGAAATCGTGAACTATTGTTACTATATCTAATCCATTTAGGTAAGAACATTCCAAATCAAAATCGGTTAAAGCAACATTAATGCTCTTAACTTTTATCTTAGCCTTGATTTCATTTTTTATCTTTTCGACATCAGGATCTTCTGAATTATCTTTTTTTAATTCAGAATCCGTTGTTTTGATTACGATAAAATCTAAATCAAATTCGTTACGTAATTTAAGTTTTATATTATCAATTACATCGCTTTGATCTTTATCGTCAACCAATAATATACATCTCTTTTGTTTCATAATTTTTAGTTAAAGGTTAAACGAAATGTAGCACCTGTATTGAAAAACAATCCATTGCCCAAAAATTCAATACTACCATTTAGTTCTTTTTCCATTCGGTCTTTAATGGTGCTAAGCCCTATTCCTGAACCGCCCCTCCTGTTAGTGATTCCTTCCTCAAAAATACTGTTCGGTGTAAACTGATTCAAATCAACCCCGACTCCATTATCTGTAAAGTCGACCACATAAGTACGGTCTGTTCGCGAAAAGTCGATTCTAAGTTTGGTAGCATTTGCTTTGACTGAATTGCTAACTAAATTGTCCATTATTATAGACAAATCAAGTATTGATATTTTTTTCTCTAATGATTGAAAAATCGTAGAGTGGTACTCAACTTCCAATGAATCCGCATAATTCGAGAGATATTCTTGTATAAAACTTTGAATGTCTATCAAATTAGATTCTGAAAGCAATGACACGTCGGCTTTCGTAATCATTTTGGACAACTTGTTGATTTTCGCAATATAATACTCAAATTTATCCAAAGTAATTTTCATTGCTTCGTAGTCGTGGTCCGCAAGTTGATATTTTGCTGTTGAAACCAAACTCATAGAACTTGTTGAGGATATTAGGATAACGTGCATCAAATCCTGTACCTCTTTGTTCGTATTGCGAGTGGCTATTAAGTATTTGTTTTTTTGCTTTGCAATATCCCTGTCGGCTTCGGCTTCTTTTTGTTTCTTCTCGGCTTCTTTTTGTTTGTGTTCTGCCTCCTTTTGTTTTTGTTCTGCTTCTTTAACCCTTTCATTAGTATCGGTGTAAATAGAGGCAATCTCTTTGCTCTTTTCTTCTAATTGATTTTGAAGGGTTGCAATCATTTTTGTCTGTTTTTCAACAGTATCTTTAAATGATTGTATTTCAGCAATTGCTTTTGCTGTTGCTTCAGTGGTAGTGTATTTGGCAAAGTCGGCAAGTTGTTTTTCTAATTCTTTGCTTTCTTGTGCCTTTCTTTGAAGAATTTGAGACAGAAGGTCCCCGGAAATCTTTTTGTTTTCAAAATCAGACAATAATTTTGAAAATTCTTGTTCCGCCAATTGCTTTTGTTCCTCAATTTTTGACTCTATTAAATTTTCGTTGATATACAATTCCACAACTTTTTGCGGATTAGCATTTATTATGTAGTGAATACTTCCATAAATTCGGCTTCTCTTGGTTTTAGCATCCTCCTGAAATTGTAAATCGTTTTCTGTGATCTCTCCATTAACTATTTTTTTCTCAATGTCAGAAACTCTACTTTTGTCTTTTTCAGGAATACTATCCCAATTCAGACCATCTACGACATATCTTTCTAACCGTCTTAGTACCTTGTAAAACAATCCGTTTCTGTCTGTCAATTTGACATAATTTTCATTTTTAACAAGACCTTCACGGCTTGAAATAATACGAAATGATTCATTGGTATCCATAATTTCTATTTGGCCAACTAAATCACGTGCGCTAATAAAACGAGCGTAGCCTTGTGAACGTCTTTGTTCCAATTTTAGCCAATCATCACCTTCTTCACCGTATGGCGGGATTCTAAATCCATTGAGGAACAGAAAAATTGAACCATAAGATACTGAGCGTATTCCGGTTTGTTTTAGGAAAAATGCCTTTGCATAAGTATTTAGATAATAGAGTGTTATTCTGAAATCTTGTATTGCAGGGAAGAAATCAGAACTTTCTTTTATCCAATATATTATTTCTCCTTTGTCTTTTAGAGTGGTTAGTATTTGTGTGCCACCATCAATAGAACGACATTCGATACTTGTAGCCTTGAAATCAAGCTTTTGGAAAATTGTGTTTTCAATTTTACCTATAAATTGTTCGCTTTGTGGCAATTGCTTATTCTCTAATTCAAATTCGTCTGCATTAAGATATATTCCAAAATCGTTCTTTTCAAATGCCTGATTTGGGTTAATAAGTTTTTCAAGATATTTTTTAAGTTTGGTGAGTTTCTCTGTATTCCATTTCCCTTTTTCAAATTGCACCCAATTGCTTCTAAGGTGTGTAATTTCCAAAATTACCCCCTTTTTGAAGTCAGAGAACCCTCTGTTGTTCAATTCAGCATCTGAAATTATATCGTATTCCAAATCAATAGATTGTACTTCTTTATTTTGGTCATCAATTTCAAATTTACTCCAATCAATTTTGAGTACGACACATTCTTCATTTGCTTTTTTTGCATACAAATTGAGAAATTGGCCAAGCCTATCGCATGAAAATCTGCCAACCCCTTTTGCTCCAGCCATCATTCTGTTATGCTGCCGAGTGTTTTTCTTTTTCTCTGAATATGCAATGTTCAACCATTTTTCACGAATGTCATCAAGATTCATACCTTCTCCATTATCCCTTATAATAAGCTGTGAGATAGAGGACGGTTCATTAAACAAATCCCTTTTGATATTGTAAAAAGATATGTCAACCCTCTTGGCATCGGCATCAAAAGAATTTTTTACCAATTCCAAAATGGCAATATTATCATCGTTGATTAAGTCTTTGCCGATGATACTTTTTATCTGAATATTTGTCTTAAAATGCAGTTTATCTTCCATTTTCCAACATTTTAAGTAAAACCTTTCCTGCCAATTCCGCAAACAGCGGCGGTATGGCGTTGCCTATCTGTGTGTAACGTGGCACTTCCACTTTGCGCAATTTGCCGCCTGTGGTGTATTTCTTTTTTATTTCGTACCAATCGGGGAATGATTGGATACGGGCGCACTCACGGACGGTCATTATGCGTGGTTCAGAGTAGTGCAGATAATCATCGGGATGCCCTGTGATTGTCGGAGAAACTGCATTGGGGTCTAACACTGTTATTCCCCTCTGTTTGATTCCCCACTGTTCGCGAGCATCACCATCAATTCGTTTGCCACGCTGAGGATATTTTGCTAACAGTTTGTTAAAACATTTAGTTTTGTCCACAGAATGTTTAGCAAAACTATGGCTGTCGGCTATGGTATGAGTTGAAGGATAGTCGCCGCGCATAAGTTGTTCGTATGCTGTAAGGTTTTCGTCGCTATATTCTCCTGACATAAACCCTTTGCGGTCGGGACTCGGAACTTCACCATTTTTTTGCA
The DNA here is from genome assembly GCA_905233995.1 of uncultured Bacteroidales bacterium. Classification (GTDB taxonomy): domain Bacteria; phylum Bacteroidota; class Bacteroidia; order Bacteroidales; family UBA3824; genus UBA3824. The sequence continues at coordinate 5,588 of CAJOGF010000035.1, forward strand.
AAAGGTCTGATATGGCTTCTTGCAAGGTGACGGTAGATTTGATTCCTTTCTGTTTTAGAAAAGCATCTTTGTTGTTTTTTAGAAGTTGTTCAAATTCATCAGGAGATCCTAATTCTTGTCTTACACCAACCAAAATGAACCGCTTACGACGTTGCGGAACTCCATAATTGGAAAAATCAATTATGTGAGGCTTTACGTTGTAGCCCAAAGCATCCAACTCGCGAATAACTTTAAGCGAATACGGTTCGTTTTGAGATTTATCTTTTTTGTCATTGTCGAAAGCGTAGGTGAACCCCTTGACGTTTTCAAATAGTATCATTTTGGGCTGAACCAATTTGATAAATTGTATATATGAAAAAACCAATTGGTTACGGACATCATCTTCTACTCGTTTCCCTGCCATAGAGAAACCCTGACACGGTGGTCCGCCTGCGACTAAATCGACTTTGCCTTGTAATGATTTTAGTTTTTCTGCATATTTTTCAAGAACTTCGTTTATGTCGTGCGCTTTTTGAGGTAGCCATTTAGGCCATTTGAAGTGCTTTTTATTGTCTATCAGATTGAATTTCAACGTTTCAAAAGCAAAATCGTTTTTTTCGATAGCAAACAAACCATCCCATCCGGCTTGATATAAGCCGAGGGATAGACCACCGCAGCCTGCGAAAAGGTCAATGACGGTATGTGATTTCTTTACTGTCATAATTCTCCTGTTTTTGTTTCCAAAAACAAAGCGTAAGTAACGCCTTTCAATATGTAGTTGCCCACCGGCTGAAATACAATTCGGCGATGCAAGGGCAAATGTACGGAGAATTTTTGGGATTGCAAAAAAAGTTTTTACAGATTCCCCATTATCGCTGGTATCAGTGCCGAATCCAAAATCTCAAATGCGAAACACTTTTTGCCTAAGTCTTTGAGTGATGCGCCGATGTGGTAAAGGGTGGTGTTGTCGATTATCAGAAAACGGTCGTGCATTGTGGTGGTTTGTGTCCTATCCTGAAATTGGTTGACTCAATTTAACGTTTATTTCTATAAAATATTTACTTATAACTAAGTCATATTTACTCTTTTTGCTTTGTATCTGAAACCAATTGACTTTGGGACTAAGTCCCAAAGTCAATTGGTTTCAGATACAAAATTATAATTTTGGGCGGAATTTCCAAAATTTTCTTTGTTTTTTATTGCCGCTTGTCTTAGACTTTTCCACTTCATATCTCTATCTCCTTGCATTTCTGAGGCTTGCAATGGTGTTGACATCCCGATACTCATATGCGGACGTTCATTATTATAGTATTCTACTGCAACAGCAACCGAGGCTATCACTTCTTCAATATTATGAAAAACTTTATTATACAATAATTCGTTTTTCATTGTATTATTTATTCGTTCCGCTTGTGCATTATCCTTCGGGTCGCCTGATTCTGTCATACTTATCCTTATATTATTGAAATTAAGCATGTTAATATACTCTTTACTAACGTACTGACAGCCTCTGTCAGAGTGATGAATCAGGTTGACGGTTTTGCCTTTTATACGTTGTAACGCCATTTTTAAGGCTCGTAACGGATATTCTGTATCAAGTGTAGGTCCGATACTCCAACCGACTATTTCCTCACTATATGCATCTAATATTAACGACAAATAACAAAAATGATAATCTGTCTCTCCATCTTTTATCATTATATAGGTTATATCACTAACCCATAATTGATTAGCGGCTTGGGGTATGAAATCTTTAACGAGATTCGGGTAAGTTGGAAGTCCATGTCTGGAATCTGTAGTCTTTGGTTTGCGTATTGTTTGACGTACTTTGAGATTGTTTTCGGATATAATACGACAAAAACGATCTCTGCCTATGGGTTCTGAGTATTGAAACTCTTTTTGATACACATACCAAAGTTTTAAACCTCCAATACCTGGGTCTTTCTGACGGATTTGTTTGATAAATTCAAGGGCAAAATCCTCCCGCGCTGCCTTTGCTAAGGCTGCGTCTTCGTCAAATTGATAATATGCCTGCTTGCTTACGCCAAACAGTGAACAAAGTTGTACTATTGTAAAACTACCGACAACATTTGTCCGCAGGGTGTCTACTGTTTGGCGCCACGTTTTTTTCTTATCGAAATACTGAATTTCTTTTCGGCAATGTCTATCATTGTATTATAGGCTTGGGATTTAAGTTTCTCAAAATCAAGTTCTTTGCGTAATTGCTCAATTTCTGATTTGAGTTTTGCAATCTCTTCTAAATTAGAGAGATTGGAAGCTTGTTGTTCCGCATTGTGTTGAACTTGCGGTTTGGTTGTGTGTGTCTTCTTTCGCATTACAATAAAATCCGAATTATGTTCATTTTCGGCTACAAAGTTAGCAATCCATCTGTTAACTGTTGTATGTCCTATCGGTAAAATTTTTGCTATACGATCTTCGCCGTAGCCTTTTTCAAAATGCAAACGTATCACTTCATCGTAATACTTTTGACGTTTTTCGGTTTTGTCTTTATACATATTGGACTCAATGTTGTGAGTCAACGTTTTTTAGGGAAAGACAGTTTGTTTTTATTTAAATAACTGATTAATAACGTTATAATAAAAAAATCATATTAAAAAATTGTCTTGAAATTTTTGTGATACTTAAAACTTTTTTGTTTTTTCTTTTGCGGCTTTTTGTTTAATTTTGCATTTTAAAAAAATTAACAAAAAATTAAAAGCAAATGTTAGATTTTAATAAGCAGGGCGGACTTATTCCCGCTATAATACAAGATTATCAAACTCTTCAAGTTTTGATGCTCGGTTATATGAACGAAGAAAGTTTCAAAATCACTCAAGAAACAAAAAAAGTAACTTTCTTTTCGCGTAGTAGACAAACACTTTGGACTAAAGGCGAAACCTCTGGCAATTTCTTACATGTAAAAGAAATTTTTGTTGACTGCGACAACGATACTATTTTGATAAAAGCAAAAGCCGACGGTCCTACTTGTCATAAAGGTACAACATCGTGTTTCGATTTTGAAGAATCAAATATTGGCTTTTTGTCGTATCTTCAGAAGTTTATTGACAAGAGAAATCAAGAGCGTCCCGTTGGAAGTTATACAACCAAACTTTTTAGAGAAGGTATCAACAAAATTTCAAAAAAAGTAGGAGAGGAGGCTGTTGAACTCGTTATTGCTTCAAAAGATGACAATGATTCTCTTTTTTTAAACGAAGCCGCTGATTTATTGTATCATACAGTTGTGTTATTGAGCGCAAAAGGCAAAAAAATCGAAGATGTGGTCGAAATTTTAAAAGGTCGTCATCAAGAATGAAAAAATCTTTACTACTTGCTATTGCCTTGATTATAAGTTTTAACGCTTTTTCTCAGGGTGGTATGTGGCTACCCGTTCTTGCCGAAAATCACATAAAAGATATGCAGCATTTAGGTTTCAAACTGTCTGCTGATGATATTTATAGCATCAACAAGGCTTGTATGAAAGATGCTGTTGTGTTGTTTGGAGGCGGCTGTACGGGCGAAATTGTTTCCGACAAAGGACTTTTGTTTACAAATCATCACTGTGGACGCGGCGAAATCGTATCGCACAGTACTCTCGAACACGATTATTTGACCGACGGTTTTTGGGCAAAATCTTTAAATGAAGAACTTGTCTGTACCAATCTTAACGTCTTGATTTTGGAACAAATGATAGAACTTCCTCAAGATGAAGAACTTTCAAAGAAACTTGTTGACGAGACCAAAAATAAATTCGGTGAAAATTTCTACTATTCGGTTGAAAAGTTTTATGGCGGAAACGTTAGTTATCTTTTTGTTTATAAGAAATTCTGCGATGTAAGATTGGTTGGCGCACCACCTTCTGCTATCGGCGGCTTCGGCGGCGATACCGACAATTGGATGTGGCCAAGACACGGCGGCGATTTTTCTGTTTTCAGAATTTATGCTGACAAAAACAACAATCCAACCAAAGGTTATTCTGCTGACAATGTCCCCTACAAACCGAAATATCATTTCAAAATTTCGCTCAAAGGCGTTGAAAAAGAAGATTTTACAATGGTTTTTGGTTTCCCCGGAGAAACTCAGGAATATCTACCGTCTTGCGCGGTAAAATATTACAGCAAACAAAATTATCCTGCTCGAATTTTTTGTAGAGCACAACGAATGGCTATTATGGACGAGGCAATGAATCGTGATAGAGGTGTCCGTCTAAAATACACTTCACTTTACTCTTATGCCGAAAATGCCAAAAAGAAATGGGAAGGTGCTGTTATCGGTCTTAACCGTTTTGATGCAATCGGTGTTAAAAAAGCGGAAGAAAACATTATCAAAAAAGATTCTTACATCAGCAAACAACTTGAAAAATATGAAGAACTTTACGAAAATAACACTTCTGCTATGATGGCAGATGCGTATTTTCTTGAAACTATTTATCAAACTTTTCAGTTTAAAGCCGGTGAAAAAGCCTATAGGCTCTCACTTGTAAAAGTTGAAGATTCGCCGCAAGAAATTTTTTCAATGGTCAATACAGCAACTGAAAACACTTTGAGATTATTTGCTTCAAGAGATAGCGCAGTAGAGAGAAATATTTTTAACGCTATGCTAAAAATTTATTTGGACTCTTGTGCGGCGTTTGTCCCTGAAAAAATTCAAAAAATCATCACTGAAAATAATCTTAAGACTTCGCAGGATTTTGTTAATTATTATTATAATAATTCTTATCTTGCTGATTCAGTGAGATTTAAGAACCTTGTGTCAAAATATATTTATCCTGATAAAAACCGCAAAAAGTTTGAAACAAGAGTCTTAGAATTTTCGTCAATTATACAAAATGACATTGGTATAATTTTTTATTTTGACATGATAAAATTGTACTTTGATAAAATTGCACCTCAAGTTGAAAGTTTTGAACAAGAACACGAAATTTTGGACAAAAGGTATCAGGCTTTTTTGTTGAAACATTATCCTGAAAAAATTAAATTCCCAGATGCCAATTCAACTTTACGTTTTACATACGGAAAAGCAGACGGTTTTAGACCCAAAGACGGCGTTATTTATGATTATTTCACAACGCTTGAGGGCGTTATGGAAAAAGATAATCCTGAAATTTACGATTATAATACGCCAGAAAAACTTAAAACGCTTTTTTTAAGTAAGGACTTTGGGCGTTATGCTGATAAAGACGGAAAAATTCATGTCTGTTTTGTTGCCTCCAATCATACAACGGGAGGTAATTCGGGGTCGCCGGTGATAAATTCAAAAGGGGAGTTGATTGGTATAAATTTCGACCGTTGTTGGGAAGGTACAATGAGCGATTTGATGTATAATCCCGAAATTTGCAGAAATATTTCGGTGGATATTCGTTATGTGCTTTTTTTAATTGACAAATTGGGCGGCGCAAAAAATATTATTAATGAATTGACTATTGTAGAGTGATACTTTATTTTTGTTCGAGGTTGTCTAAAAAAAATTGTAGACAACCTTTTTTTTGTTTATTTAGAAAAAATCTTTACCTTTGCGCCTTTAAAAAACAAAAAACACGAAAATTATTTCTAAAACATATAATAACAAATGCGATTTAAAATTTTATTTTTATTACTTTTTTGTGGCGTCAATGTTTTTGCCCAAAAAAAGTACACTGTCAGTGGATATTTAACTGACGAAAAATCATCTGAAACACTAATCAGCGCAACTATTTATGATGAAACCACCAAAACAGGGGCAATTTCAAATGTTTTTGGTTTTTATTCTCTGACTCTTACAGAGGGAACACACGCTTTAAAATTTCATTATGTGGGCTATCTTCCTCAGACAAAAAACATTAACCTTACCAAAGATACAGTTATAAATATCTCTTTATCAGATAATAACGAGATTGACGAGGTTGTTGTTACCGCCACCAAAGAAGATGCTGGCATTTCTTCTACAAAAATGGGAAGCCTTGATGTGCCAATCAAAATTATTGAACATACACCCGCAATTTTGGGCGAGACCGATGTTATGAAAACCATTCAACTTATGCCGGGTGTTCAGCAAGGAATGGCTGGTTCTTCGGCTGTTTACGTTAGAGGTGGTGGTGGCGACGAAAATCTCATCCTTCTTGACGGTGCTCCTGTTTACAAAGTTGACCATTTGTTTGGATTTTTTTCGGTTTTTACACCCGAAGCCGTCAAAAAAGTAACGTTTTATAAATCCTCTTTTCCGGCTCGTTACAACGGAAGGGTCTCGTCGGTGATTGATGTCAGAACAAAAGATGGTGATATGCAGAAGTTCAAAAAAAGCATTTCTTTTGGACTTTTAACTTCTCGTTTTACGGTGGAAGGTCCTATCAAAAAAGATAAAACATCTTTTTCTGTATCAGGCAGAACAACTTACCTTTCTCTGCTTACAACTCCTATTTTCGCACTATTGAAAATTGACGGGGAAAAAACTAATTTTGGCTATTGGTTTTATGATTTCAACGTGAAAGTCAACCATAAATTTTCCGACAAAGACCGTCTTTATGTTAGTTTTTATCGTGGGGTTGACAAGTTGTGGTTGAAAGACAAATATGAATATAAAGATTCTGACGGCAAGTCAAACGATGTGGACAAATATTATCTTCGTTGGGGAAATCTTATAAGCACTGTGCGTTGGAATCATGTTTTTTCTCCGAGGCTTTTTTCTAACGCCACATTATCGTTCAACAAATACAAAATGTCGGTTGGTAACGAGTATGAATCTAATAGTAATTGGAGCGGCGACAAGAGTTCAGAATACTACGAGTCGGAATATAACTCGTCAATCATAGATTTTGGCTTGTCGGACGATTTCGATTTTATGGCAAACGATAAGCATACTTTGAAATTTGGTTTCAATTATATTCATCATACTTTTGACCCCGAAACCTCGCATACGAAAATTAAGTCGAAATCTTCTCATAATCCTGAAACCAATGTTGATACTTTGATTCGCAAACCCGGTGCAAAAAATGTTTATGCCAACGAACTTTCCTTGTATGCCGAAGATGATTGGAAAGTGTCAGATTTCTTGCATATTAATCCCGGATTTGCTTATACGCTTTTTGCTGTTGGAAACAAAACTTACTCCAATTATCAGCCAAGATTTTCTGTAAAACTTTCTCCGACAAGAGATTTTTCCGTAAAAGCATCTTATACAAGAATGAGTCAGTGTGTTCATTTGTTGACCTCAACGCCGATTTCCATGCCGTCAGACCTTTGGGTACCGATTACCGAAAACATCAAACCTGAAACCGCCGAACAGTTTTCGGTCGGCTTGTATTATACGGGACTCAAAATGTGGGAACTTTCGCTTGAAGGGTATTACAAAAAACTCAACAACGTTCTCGAATACAAAGACGGAATGAGTTTTATGGGTTTTTCGTCTGATTGGCAGGATTTGGTTTCGATGGGCGAAGGCACGTCAAACGGTATAGAATTTTTGGCAACCAAAACCACTGGCAAAGCAACGGGTTGGATTAGTTACACTTTGAGCAAGTCTGACAGGGATTTTGACGCAAATTCGCAGGTCAACAACGGAGATCCTTTCCCTTTCACTTACGACCGTCGTCATAACATTGCTATTGTTTATAATCAGAAGTTCAACGATAGAATAGATTTGGACGTTACTTGGAATTATTATAGTGGTTCTCATGCTACGATTTCGCTTTCAAAAGAGACTGTTGTTTTTCCTGAAAATCGCCCTGCCGACTATTGGGATTATTGGGACGATTTTGATGATAGAATTAGTGGAAAACCTCGTCAAAACAACGTAACACGCACAGAATATGTTGACAATCGCAACAATTACACTCTTCCTGCAACTCATTTGATGTGTATTGGTGTTAATTTTCATAAACAGAAGCCGCATTGCGAGAGAATTTTTAATCTTTCGGTTTATAATGCTTACAACGCCAAAAATCCTAATTTTTGTTTTTCAAAAGTTGTTGGCGAAGGCGAAAACGAAAGATATGTGTTAAGAAAAATTACATTTTTACCATTAATTCCTTCATTTACAATAACCTATAAATTCTAAAAACTACAAACCATGAAAAATATTTTTTTATTATTTTTTGTGTCTTTTTTGATATTTTTTTGTTCATGCAAAGAAGACATCGAAATCAAAATGGAAAACACCACTGGAATACTTTGTCTTAACGGTTATATGTATTCCGAATGTGATACAAATTTGCTTTACGTAACTTTAACTGGAGTTTCAACCCCCAAAAACGTAAACAATGCTGATATAAAAGTTTTTGTTAACGGCGCATTGACGGAAGAAAAAACAGAGTCCGAACAAGGTTTAGATGGACGATACATTTTGAAAACCAAGTTCAAACCCGGTGATTTAGTGAGAATTGAAGCCGAATACAATGGTCAAAAAGCATGGCGCGAGGCTGAGGTGCCTGACTATCCGAAAGATTTCAATGCTACTCTGACGCCCGAAAAAAACAAATCTTATTACGATGTCGAAATGGAGGAATATAAACATTCTGATATGTATAGGATTGACATTAGTTTTAGCGATGTATCAAATCAAAAGAATTATTATCGTCTTAATCTTGACCATATTTCGTATTCAATTCGCAGTATTTCGCAATATGAAACTATTGAAAAAACTGTTGAAATAGATGGCGAAGAATATGTTGTTTATAAAGATACTGTTTATTATCAGCGAGATACGGCTTATTCTAAGGGTTATGATGATTTGACGTACATTAGCGAAGCACCTCCGCTTTGCGACGAAGAAATAACAACTGACAATGATTTTATGGATGCAACTTATAATTATTATAAGGTTTTCAATAATTCTCGTTTTGTGGGTGGAAAATGTGATTTGAGAATTTATAAAAAAACTGACTATCAGTTTCCTCCTGAAACTGCAAATGTTTATGACCAAGAAGATGTAGAAAGACTTCCAGAATATTTTTACACTCAGTATGTTGGTGTTGAATCTATTGACGAACAAGCATATTATTTTATGAAATCGCTCAATGGATACGAATCGGGAACATTTGATAATCAAGAACTTACTGGTGCTATGAAAATGTGGCGTAATGTTAGTGGAGGCAGTGGCAACATTGTTTTTGTTTCAAGGGTTATGAAAAAGATTGTTGTTTACGATGACTACAAACCAACGCCAATTTTCATTGAAAGAGATGATAGTTGGTATTATGATTATTAATTTAAGTAAACTTGTATTCTGTGCTTTCCGTGTTTAAAAAAAATATTACTTGCGAACACGGCAATTTCATTTAACACCGAATTAAACGAATAAAACGAAATTGTCTTACAGAAAGTTACATTAAACAAAGCACCGCAAGCGGCAGCGAATTTAAAATTTGTAAAATTAAAAATTAACTTGTTGATTTTTAATTTATTAGTTTAATAAATTGTTTTGTTTTATTCGTTTAATTCGGTGTTAAAAATTTAAATGAAATCGCCGTAACTTGCGAAAATTGAGTTAAATTTTATACACTTCATGTGCAATAATTCCGATATTTTTTGCGTATATTTGTAAAATTATTTCGTCAAAATTGTAAAATATGGTTCAAATTAATAAAATATATAAAAAAATATACGGGGGGGGGGGAGCACTTATATTATTTTATTACTTTTAGTGTTGTCCCCACGCATCGTGCCATATAAATGTACACCGCAAACTGCCGAAGAAGAATTTTATTCGGTAGTTCGCGGTGTTTTGTTTTTCTCCGAAAAAAAATAAAACGCAAAATAACATAGCGTTATAAATCAATTTTAATAATTTAATAACAAAGGAGCAATCATGAAAAGAAGATTACTTGCATTGATGCTGGTGGGAGCGGCACTTGGGATTTACTCAGGCTGTTCGAAAGACGAAGGCGGCGACACGACCAAGACCACCACAACAAGCCCTGTTGATGGGCAGACCAATGATGGACAAGGCACTGTCAATTCAGGTGGAGGTACGGGTGGTACCGACCTCAACACCGATCAAAACGGCACCAACTCCACTCGTGATGTTGCGCTCAACGGTGATGCGGCGGTTATGGTAGACCTCGGACTATCCGTTCGCTGGGCAGATCGCAACATCGGCGCAACACTACGCACCGACTATGGCGCATATTTTGCATGGGGAGAGACCTCGCCAAAGAACGAGTACACCACCGACACCTACATCCACTATAAGGGTGGATACCTTGACATTGGCGACAACATTGGCGGCACAGAGTACGATCCC
>CAJOGF010000036.1 GCA_905233995.1 uncultured Bacteroidales bacterium
AATCAGCGGTTTTTCGGGACCACTGTCATTAATTATATCAAATCTTGGAATTGACTACCATTACAAATCTATTTCAAGAGGTGTGATTGATAGTCGTGATATAATCTACTTTTTGTCAGCGACAATGTTCTTTCTTCTTCTTGCAAAACACAAACTTCAAACCCGAAATTGGAAATAAAAACTATGAACAACAAACAGGAAATCAAAAAGAAAAGTCTTCAAAGACTTGGCATTTGCATTTTATTGATAATAATTATCAACATTATCTCGTCAAAAGTTTTTGTCAGAATCGACCTAACAGACGATAAGCATTTTTCGCTTACCGACTTTACAAAAGAGTACCTTAAGAAACTTCAAGGAGAGGTTATGGTAAGAGTTTATCTTGACGGAGAATCACTACCGATTGCCTACAAAAGAATGAAAGACGAAATAAAAAACAAACTTGACGAATTTAAAATTTATGGCGGTCAAAAAATCGACTATATGTTTATAAATCCAACCGAAAGCGACAAAAAAGAGGTTCGGTTCGGCATTTTCAAACAACTCCATGAGTTAGGACTTCACCCTGTAGAAATCGACAACCAAACACAAGAGAAAACCACCAAAACCATGATATTCCCTTGTGCCGTAGTTTGTTATACACTTGAAGGCAAAACCGGTCAAGACAATCACGACACAACCTTGATTCGCGAAATAGGCTTAAACCTTTTAAAAGCCCCCTCAAAAACCGCTGAAACAGACGAACAAAATATTTTCAATTCTTTGGAAACTCTTGAATATGAAATTATTAATGCAATTTTTAGACTTTCACAAATTGAAAAACCGAAAATTGCATTCATAGAAGGACACGGCGAGGCTCAAGAAGAAAACCTTATCGACATTTCAACCGCACTTTCCGACTATTACGATGTAAGACGCGGTACTTTAAATACTCAGCCTGAGATTTTGCAAAACTTTTCAGCACTGATAATTACCAAACCCACAAAACCATTTTCAGAAGACGAAAAATTTGTTCTTGACAATTATATCATGGGAGGAGGAAATGTTTTATGGCTTATTGATGCAACCTCAGCCTCTATGGACAGTCTTCAGGCTAACGGAGTATCGGCTGTAATGCAAATGCCAACAAACCTTGACGATATGCTTTTTACCTACGGAGCAAGACTCAACGCCGATATAATCAGAGATTTACAATGCGCTCCAATTGGTCTTACTGTTGCAGGTTATAACAATCAACCGCAAATAAAACTTTTTCCTTGGGATTATTTTCCAGTGGTATTAAGCCGTACAAAAAATCCAATTACCAAACATTTGGATTATCTGATTTGTCATTTTGCGGGGACAATTGATACTGTCGGCACCAACAAGCCAATCAAGAAAACAATCCTTTTGGAGTCTGGAAAATACAGCAAAATAATGTCCACTCCATTTGCTCTGAATTTTGAACAAATAAACGTAACTCAAGACCCTAACGATTTCAACAAACCGTTTCAAAAAATTGCCGTACTTTTGGAAGGAAGTTTTGAATCAGCATTTTCGGAAAGAAAAGGTCGCACAATAGGCGGAAAATTTTATTCTGTCAACCAAAATTCTCAATTCTCAAAACAGATTGTAGTATCGGACGGCGACATAATTCTAAACGATATTTCACCAAAAGGCGAGCCTTATCCATTGGGATTTGACAGAAATTCTCAAAACACTTTCAAAGGCAACAAAGAATTTATTATCAACGCCGTAAATTATCTTTGCGGCAACGAGGAACTTTTGTCAATAAGACTTAAAGAAATGAAAGTAAGAATTTTGGACAAAAAGTTAGCACAAAAAGAACGCTCTTTTTGGTCGTTTTTGAATGTTGCGTTGCCAATTTTAGTGATTTCAGCATTTGGCTTTGCAATTTTTATGGTTAGAAAACAAAAATACACTAAAGAAAACTAAAAATGAAACATTTAATCATTGGATTATGCTTTTTTTCAGTTGCTTTGGGTTGCAACAATTACGAAGATTTTTCTATCAACGAAGAAAAATGCAAAACAATAGAAATAATTTCAGACAACCAAACGCTTGAATTAGAAAAAGATACAGCATGGTTTGTCAAAAAAAATGACACAAAACTTTTCTATTGCGATAAGCACAAAATAGAAACACTTTTTAATGTTTTGCGAGATTTTCAAATTCAAGGGCTTAGTAGTTATGACGAAAAGTCAACATTTAAGAAAGAAATAATTGCTAAAAATTCTTCAGGCAAAACAATCAAACATCTAAAACTAAATCCTACGGGAAACTCCATGATTGGAAGTTGCAACAACGGAAAATGTTTTATTCTTTACATTCCCGGTCTTAACCAAAATCCTGAAAGCAATTTTTCAAGCGATATTAACTATTGGAAAGAACTTTCGCTTTTGGAGATAAATTTAGAAAATTTTTCTACGCTGAAAATTGAAAATTTTATTGATACTTTGCAATCATTTTCCATTACTAAAAAGGGCGATTTTCTTGAAATTTATGACTATAAAAACCAAAAACAAAGCGATATTTCTCAAGAAAATATTAAACAATTTTTGGGTTCTGTTTTTGGCGTTTACAAAGCAAAAGAATATTTATCAAAAATAGAACTACCTGAAAATCAAAAGATTTACACTATTTCAACATACAACCAAAAAATCAGTTTCTACAAAAAATACAACAACGGACAACCCGATTTCAACCAAATGTATTTTTCTGATTCTCAAGACCTTGGAACTGTCACATATTTTGCATTTGAAAAACTATTAGTTGATTTGGACTATTTGAGAAAATAAAAAAAATTGGACTGCTGAATTTTTGTCAGCAATCCAAAATAAAAAAATTATATGCTTATGCTTGTTCTTTCAAATTTTTCAAACATTTCTTCAAAGCATCTGTCCAATAAGGAATTACATAGCCGACAAACACTTTTTTGATTTTAGTTTTGTCCAAAACAGAATACGCAGGGCGTTTTACTGGCGAAGGAAATTCATTGGAATGACAAGGCAACACTTTGCATTTTGTTAAACCTGAATATTCTGCAATCATTTTTGTGAAATCGAACCAAGAGCAGACGCCCTCGTTTGAAAAATGATAAATTCCACAATTCTGGTTGCCATGTAACTCATAGTCAGCAATAAACATGAGAATACTTTCCGCCAAATCATAAGCATAAGTTGGAGTACCAACTTGGTCAAACACAACGTTTAGACTGTCTTTTGTTGACAAAAAATTTAGCATTGTTTTGCAGAAATTTTTACCAAATTCCGAATAAAGCCAAGCCGTACGAATAATAATATAATCGCAACCGACAGCCTTAATTTTTTCTTCACCGTGAAGTTTTGTAAGACCGTAAACGCCTGTTGGTGTGCCAATTCTGTCTTCGGTACAAGGAGTGTTGTAAGGCTCTTTTCCGAAAACATAATCGGTTGAAATATGAACTAAAAGTCCGGCTTGTTCTTTAATTGCAACAGCCAAATTTTCAGGAGCATCAGCATTGAGTTTTTCGGCTAATGCTTCGTTGCTTTCGGCTGCATCAACGTTGGTATAAGCCGCACAATTAACAATTATCTTTATATCTTTGGTTTTAACAATATTTCTTACCGCCTGCAAATCGGTAATATCAAGCATTGTAGTCTCAAGACCTTCTACTTGAACGACATCGGTAAAAACAAAATTATTTTTAGAAGTTTTGGCAAGAATACGCATTTCTCTGCCTAACTGACCATTAGCACCTGTTACTAAAATATTCATTTTCTATCTGTTAGCATACATCGATTCGTAATATTTTTCGTACTCTCCGCTTGTGATATTATCCAACCAAGCCTGATTTTCAAGATACCATTTAACAGTTTTTTCGATTCCTTCTTCAAACTGAAGCGACGGCTCCCAGCCAAGTTCCTTCTGAAGTTTTGTAGAATCTATTGCGTATCTCATATCGTGTCCTGCTCGGTCGGTAACGTAAGTGATAAGATTGAGATCTTCGCCTTCTTGTCTGCCAAGAAGTCTATCAACTGTTTTGATAAGCACCTTTATAATGTCAATATTTTTCCACTCGTTGAAACCGCCAATGTTGTAAGTTTCAGCGATTTTGCCTTCATGGAAAATCAAATCAATGGCTCTTGCATGGTCTTCAACAAAAAGCCAATCTCTAACATTTTCGCCTTTTCCATAAACAGGTAGAGGTTTTTTATGTCGTATATTATTGATAAATAGCGGAATAAGTTTTTCTGGGAATTGATACGGACCATAATTATTACTACAATTTGTAACAATAGTCGGAAGTCCGTATGTGTCATGAAAAGCCCTTACAAAATGGTCGCTTGAAGCCTTTGAAGCACTATACGGCGAATGTGGATTATATTTTGTGGTCTCCAAGAAAAACTCTTTTCCGTATGCCTCATGATGACTTTTTGAAGATGCTTTAGTAGTAAACGGAGGTTCAATACCTTGAGGGTCAGTCATTTCCAAAGCGCCATAAACCTCATCAGTAGAAATATGATAAAATCTTTTACCTTCAAACTTTTCTGGCAGTGATTCCCAATAAAGTTTTACCGCTTGAAGAAGTGTCAGCGTACCCATAACGTTGGTTTTAGCAAACGTAAACGGGTCTTTAATAGAACGGTCAACATGAGATTCGGCTGCAAGATGAATAATTCCGTCAATTTTTTCGTCTTGCAAAAGTTTATAAAAATTGTCAAAATCGCAAATATCCATTTTTACGAATTTATAATTTTCTCTGTCCTCAATATCTTTGAGGTTTGCAAGATTACCGGCGTATGTTAGTTTGTCAAGATTAATAATATTGTAGTCAGGATATTTGTTGACAAAAAGTCTAACAACATGACTTCCAATAAATCCGGCACCACCCGTAATTACAATATTTCTTTTTCTATTGGTCATATTTTTTTATATATTTTTTTTTAATTAATTATCATTCAAATACAATTTCCCATCGTCCTGCAAAAAAATTACACCATCATTTACCATTTTCGTGATAACATTTTTTGCAAAATCGGACTTAAATTCTCCCAAATATGAAAGTATTTCTTCAAGAGTTAACGCATTTTGTTTTAAGATGTTATAAACCTCATCAAAAATTTTGTCAAAATCACGATAGTTTCCAACCCTCTCCTTTTTGCTACGACAAACATCACATTCTCCACAATCTTCACTCTCTTGACCAAAATACGAAATCAATTGCTTTGAACGACAAACCTCAGAATTAAGACAATACTTTATCATCGCATTAATTCTTGCCTGATATTTTTCTTTCAAAAGTTCATACGTTTCGGGTTTAATAATAAGATTTTTTTCGTCAATACGAGCCTGAGAAAAAATAAGATAAGGCGTTGTTTTTTTGGGGATATACGAAATAATATTTTGCGACGATAGTTTATTCATATAACCGTAAATCACTTCAACTTTGCATTTTTCACGCCTTGCAATCATATCTTCATCTATTTCAACATAATCCGAAAAAACGCCTTCAAAACCTCTCAAAAGTATTTTTATGAAATAATCAAAAGCCGTATTTTTCACTTGAAATTTGTACAAATCCTGACGGTCTACCAAAAACTTAAACTTGGCTTTTGTGGTATTCTCGTCGGTTGTTTCAATATAGCCGTTGCGCTGAAGAATTTTCAATGCACTAAAAACTTGAACCTGATTAAAATTGAACCTTGTAGCAAAATCATAAAGTCTAAAAGGGAAAACTCCGCCCTCTCCAACACCGAAAGCCAATTGATAATATTCTCCTAAGGCTTTGTAAACCTGACGAATATATTTTTTTTCGGGAAAAGAATTTGTTAAATTTCGCTTTAGATTTGAAATATCGTTTTGATTATAAAGCAAAACGGCATACGATTTTTTTTCGTCCCTTCCTGCCCTACCCGCCTCCTGAAAATAACCTTCTATCGAATCCGGCAAATCAAGATGAACAACTACCCTAACATCAGGTTTGTCAATACCCATACCAAAAGCATTTGTGGCACATATAACACGAATATTGCCTTTTTTCCACTGCTCTTGACGAAAATTTTTCCACTCTTGAGTAATCCCCGCATGAAAATAATCAGCAGAAATATTCTTACTTTGTAAAAATTCTGCGGCTTCTTTTGTACGTTTTCTGTTTCTGACATAAACAATCCCCGTGCCGAGTTGTGAGTTAAGAATTCTTAACATATAATTGTCTTTGTCATCAACATTTCTAACAATGTAAATAAGATTTTTTCTTTCAAAACTTTTCTGAAAAAGATTTTTTTCCTTAAATAAAAGTTTATCTTGAATATCCTCAGCGACTTCCTTCGTGGCTGTTGCAGTAAGAGCCAAAATAGGCACATTAGGCAATAATTGACGTATTTCTGCAATTTTCAGATACGAAGGTCTAAAATCATAACCCCACTGCGAAATACAATGAGCCTCGTCAACAGCCAAAATATTGACATTAATTTGCTTAATTTTTTCAATAAAAAGCGGTGTAAAAAGTCTTTCCGGCGATAGGTACAAAAACTTTGTACTTCCCAAAATGCACGAATCAAATGCCGAGACAATCTCTTGTTGAGTCATACCCGAATATACGGCTACTGCACGAATATTTCTTTGTTTTAAATTTTCAACCTGATCCTTCATTAAGGCAATAAGCGGTGTTATAACAATACACACCCCCTCTTTTGCCAAAGCAGGAACTTGAAAAATAATACTTTTTCCTCCGCCCGTAGGTAGAAGACCGAGCGTATCTTTGCCAAAATCAGCAACCGAACGAATTATATCCTCTTGCAACGGTCTAAAACTATCGTAGCCCCAATACTTTTTTAATATGTCGGAGTAAATGCTCATAAAAAGAGAAAAAATTTACTTTTGCAAAGATAATATTTTTTTGTAACTTTGCACAAAATTTTTTATATAATGCAGAGAATTGTTTTTACCTCACTCTTTATATTACTTTCCTTACCGCTATTTTCGCAGCAAGGAAAGGTGTTGTTTACTTTTGGTAACACAAAGGTTTACGACCATGATTTCAAAGAATCATGCAATCAAGTAATAAAAAAAGAGGATAATTGGGATTTTTCAAGGCTTGTTAACGATTATGCAGACTACAAACTCGAAATTTACGATGCAAAACAACAAAAAATCGACACCACAAATCAATACAAGCAACGTATAAATCATTACAAAAACAAACTTATATTAGCCCATGTTTTAAACAACAAAGAGACTCAGAAATATTTCAAAGAAAGTCTATCAAGGAATCAATATCAGTACAAAGTAAGTTACATAAAGATAAGCATTTCGGCAAATTCCAAAACTGATACCACAGTTGCTTACAAAAAAGCAATGACAATAAGACATAGACTTCTTAACGGTTATAGTTTTACGACTTTGGCTCGTCAACTCTCCGATGATGAAAACGCAAGTTTCAACGGTGGCAATCTTGGTTGGGTAATTCCTCTTGATTTCAATGTTGGATATTCAGCAGAAAATTATATCATCAATCACTACAACGACAAAGAAATTTCTATGCCCATAAAAAGTGGTGATTACTACTACATTATCAAAACCGATGGAAAAAGAAAAGCAATTGAAACGATAACTATCAGCACCATTTTGAAATACAAAAAATTTAAAAGAAGTTTTTACAACGATTCTATCAAAAAACTTTTTGATGAGATAAACAAAAAATTGAAAAATAATGCTGATTTTCAGTCGCTTCAAGAGAAATATTCCGAATTTCCACATCACGAATTAACCCTTGATTTGCAAAAAGCATACGAAAAATTTTCAACTAAAATTTCAGAAATTTCTTCTATCGGCAAATACTCGCCAATAATAGAAACTGACAATTTTTTCTGTATCGTAAGGCTTGATAATCAGACAGAAAAAACTTTTGACAACGAATATAACGAAAGTCTAACACAAAAGTTTTTTTCAAGCGAAGTTTTCAAACAATGCTACAAGGCATTTGCTGACTCAATAAAAGAAATCAGCGGTTATAAGAAAATTTCTTCATATCACGAATTATATAAATTATTTCCTGACTCAGCAATTTATCTTGGCAAATGGCAACCGGAGGGTTATCTCGGTTTTTATACTTCAGAACTTTTTGAGTTTGACAATGTTACCTATACCGTTGGCGATTTTGCGCAATATGTTTATCAAACACAATCGCAATGTCCCTACAACAAAATCGAAAACTATTTGAAAGAAAAATACAACGATTTTGTTTCAAGTCTTGTTGACCAAAAAATGTTTGAACTTCTAAAAGTTAACAAACAATACGCCTTAAAATTAGAAACATTTTCTGACAACGTCCTTTACGACCTTATGGAACAAAAAAACGGTTTTTACAAAAATGCTTTAGATACTCAAAAAGTATACAATTTTTATAAAAATTCGGGACAAGAATACAAAACAAGTCATATACTTAAAATAAGTTTTTATGACTATTTTTTCGACAAAAATAGCAAAAAAGCTATGAAAAACATTAATTCTGCAATTGTTTCAAACAAAGAAATTTCGCAGAATGAAAACTTAAAATTAGTAAAGCAAGGTGTTTTTAAATACGGAGATTATGAACTTTCAGATAGAATTATATCAAAATTCGACAACAAAGAATATAATATTCAAAACAATAAAGTCATAAATTTTCCTTCTGAACATATTATTGCAATAACAGACATACAACAATTGCCTCAAGAGGAAACAAAGGAGAAGATTTTTACCAAATTTTCGCCCTTGTACTTGAAGAGTCAAAAGGAAAACTATTTACAAAATCTTAGACAAAAATATCGACTTGAAATATCGGAACAAGCAGCCGTTACGTTAGGCTCAATGTTCTAAAAAACAAAAAAAATGCGAACTACTAAAAACATAATATCTGCAATAGTTTTATCAGCCGCTATACTTAACGGCTGTGCCGAAGAAGATACTTTCAACGGCAAAACGCCATTGGTAAAAGTCTATGACAGTTACCTTTATTATGAAGACCTCGGAGACCTTATTCCGCACGGAAGCACTCCTGAGGATAGTACACAAAAAATAAAAAGTTATATAGAGGTTTGGGCTAAACAACAGTTGATGATAAAAAAAGCGGAACTCAATCTCAACGATGAACAAAAAGACGTTAAGAACAAATTAGAGGAATACCGCAACAACCTGCTGATATACAGATATAAAGACGAATTTATAGCACAAAATCTTGACACTGTAATCACTCAAAAACAGGCTCAAGATTTTTTTGGCGACCATCAAGAGGATTTCAAACTAAACTCTCCTATGGTAAGAGCAATAGTTATGCAAATTCCAGACAACTCTACACTACTTCGCGATGCCAAAAAACTGATAAATTATCTCAACACAGAGGATTCTGTTGCATTAAGAGATTTTGCACAATCCAAAGCATTGAGATTCAATGATTTTGGTAATCGCTGGATTACTATTTACCAAGCCTGTCAGGATTTACCCGAAATTATAAACGAGAAAAACGACCTTTTGAAAACTCACGGTTTGGTAACTTTCAAGGAAGATGAGAATATTTGGTTGCTAAAAATCAGAGATTTTATACCAACAGGCGGTAAAATGCCTTTTGAAATTGCCGAAAGCACAATCAAGAGAATTATTATAAATTCAAGGAAAACCAAACTTATAACAGACCTTGAATCAAACATTTATAACAAAGCCATCACGGACGGCAATCTCGAATATTTCAGTGATAAAAACACTAAAAACAATCAAAAAAATGAAAAACAAAATTAAGACAGCAATATTAACAACGTTTGCCTCTGTATTATTATTTCCGACAAACTTGTTTGCTCAAAACATAAAGGCTGAAACCAAAAAAGATACTGTCATAATCGACAAAGTTGTAGGAATAGTTGGTAACAAAATTATTCTTGAATCTGCTGTTCAATCGCAATATTTTCAAGCAAAAGCACGAAACAAATCTGTTGACAAATGTAGCATTTTTGAAGATATGCTCTACAACAAATTGCTTGTTACTCAAGCAGAAATAGACTCTTTGGAAGTTTCTGACAAAGAAGTTGACGCAGAAATTCAAAACAGACTTCAAGGTTTTATAGAGCAACTCGGCGGACTTACAAAAGTTGAAGAATATTTCAACAAAACAGTTGGCGAAATCAAGGAAGATTTGCGCGATATAACCGAGGACCAATTACTTTCACAAAAAGAACGCAACGAAATCACCAAAGACATCAAAATTACCCCTTCGGAGGTAAACAAATTTTACAAAACATTGTCAAAAGATTCGCTTCCGCTTGTGGATTTAACTCTTGAGATGAACCAAATTGTGATTTATCCCGAAATTTCAAAAGAAAATATTGACGAGGTAAAGAAAAAACTTCTTGCAATAAAAGAAGATGTTGAAAAAAACGGAGCATTGTTTGAAACCAAAGCCATTTTGTATTCCGAAGACCCCGGCTCGGCGGCAAACGGCGGCGAACTCGGTATGATGTCAAGAAGCGAACTTGTTCCCGAATTTGCAACTGCCGCATTTGCGCTGAAAAAAGATTCGATTTCCAACGTTATAAAATCAGACTTCGGATACCATATCATTCAAATGATTGATAGAAAGGGCGAAAGAATCAATGTTCGTCATATCTTGATGAAACCAAAATTTACTCAAGAGGCAAAAATGAAAGCCAAAGAAAGAATCGACAGCGTATATTCGGTTCTTTCTTCAAAAAAATACAGTTTTGAAGATGCCGCAAAACTCTACTCTCAAGACACCAAAACTGCCAAAAACGGCGGACTTGTAGTAAATCCAAGAAGTGGAAATGCCAAATTTACCGTTGACGAAATTTATCCCGCTAACTATTATAATATCAAAAATCTTGAAGAAGGCGAATTTTCACGCCCCTTTGAAAGTTTTGACGACAAAGGCAATACTGTCTATAAAATTATTATGATAAAGTCGAAAGTTGCACCTCATCAAGCAAGCATAGAAACTGATTATCAAGACATTCAAGATATGGCTTTGAATCAAAAATATCAAAAAGCATACGACAAATGGATTTCTGAAAAATCACTTTCAACATACATAAAAATTGATAAAAGTTACAAAAGTTGTCCGTTTGAATACGACGGCTGGCTTCACCAAGAAATAAAAAAATAAAAAAATTCACAATTCAGAATTCATAATTCATAATTCATAATTCGTAATTCGTAATTCGTAATTCGCAAATTAAAAATGACAGAATACAAAGACGATATACAAGCCGCAAACGCGTTGAAGCAAAAGCATGACGAATTAATGCAAGAAATCTCCAAAACGGTTTACGGTCAAAAAGAAATCATAGAACAAGTTCTAACCGTAATGTTTGCCGGTGGACATTGCCTTTTGGTAGGTGTTCCCGGACTTGCAAAAACATTACTTGTCAACACCATAGCAAAAGTTTTAGACTTAAAATACAAAAGAATACAATTTACCCCCGACTTAATGCCGTCAGATATAACTGGTTCGGAAATTTTGGACGAAAACAAGCAATTCAAATTTGTTAAAGGTCCTGTATTTGCCAACATTATTTTGGCTGACGAAATAAACCGTACTCCGCCAAAAACACAGTCAGCACTTCTTGAAGCAATGCAAGAAAAAACCGTAACCGTATCGGGTAATAATTACAAATTGGAAGAGCCATTTTTTGTGTTAGCAACTCAAAACCCTGTTGAACAAGAAGGTACTTATCCCCTACCCGAAGCGCAGTTAGACCGCTTTATGTTCAATGTTATTCTTGACTATCCAAGCCTTGAAGAAGAAATTTTGATTGTAAAAAATACTACAAAAGACTTGGTTTATGTACCTAAAAAAATACTTTCAGGACAAGAAATGATTTTTTTCCGCGACCTGATAAAACGCGCTCCCGTTGCCGACAATGTTATACAATACGCAGTTCAGTTGGTCTCGAAAACAAGACCAAAAACTTCAAAAGCAGACTCCATTGCAGCCAAATATTTAAACTGGGGAGCCGGACCAAGAGCCTCTCAATATCTTATAACAGGAGCCAAAACATACGCCCTACTGCACGGAAAATATTCTCCCGATATTGAAGATGTAAAAGCAGTTGCACTTCCTGTTTTAAGGCACAGAATTATCAGAAACTACCAAGCCGAATCAGAAGGCTTAACCGAAGATATGCTAATCGAAAAAATTATAGGTTTATAAAAAAAGCCGGAAAATTCCGGCTTTTTTTATAATACTAAATCTTCGTATTCTTTGTCAGAGTTGTAAATTTTCTCCAATTCTTTGTTGAAATCTTGTCTTGAAAGAGTTTTCCACTGTCGAAATTTCTCGGTAATGTCATAAAACTCCAAAGTAATTTTTCTTTTTTTCTTAACAAAAACATATCCCGAAAAAATATACAACGCGCTCAAAAACAACAATTTAACAATCGAAGGAGTTGTTTTTTCTTTATATTTTGACCATTTTGAACCCCAAAAACCCAAAATTCTAACAGCAACCACTTTGGTATTTTCAGGCAAAATTTTAGCGGCATTATAAGCCAAACGTCTGTTACCGATTGTTTCTCTACCGTCAAGAGTTATGTGTCCCGACGGATAGAAAAGAATATTTGAACCACTCTCTAACTGCGTTTGAATAATACTATCAAGATGCTGGACCTGCTCAACACCGCTACGTCCTTTTACTCGCAAATCAGGTACCTGAACGGCTTCAAACATATTCAAAATATGCCCAACTACTGGCACATTCCAATATGCTGAATCTACAAGAGGTTGCAATTTTTTGTCATAAAACATCGAAAAAAGCATTATCGGGTCAAGAACGGCTCTGTGCATAGGCAAAACAAGAAGATTTTGATTACTTTTGGTTTCCATTTCGTCAAGATTTTTAACCGAAATATCATAATGAAGTTTTATGTTGTTAAAACCAAAAAAACACAATACACTTTTATAATTGAAAAGGAAAACCACCGATGCCAAAAACATCACAACCGAATCAAAAAGAAACACATACGATGTCGGCAAAAAATTAGTAATCAAAATGTTAGTAGCCGAAGCACAAAAAATGAAAATAAACGAGACAAGATTAAAATATGCCAAAAATATATTCAACTCTTCAGCCTTTGCCCGTTTTTGAATTTCAGCGTCCATAGGTATCTTGAAAAATCCACACAAAACAGCAATCAGCACAACTACAATCATAAACACCAGCTTTGAAAAATCAAACACAAAAACCGATAACATCAAAAACGCTATGCCAATGCCTATTTGCGGAACATATCCAAGCATAAACCGCTTTTTGTCAAGACTTCCACAAATAAGACAACCCAAAGCAATGCCAATAGCCATCATCGCAAGCACAAGACCCGTTTCAGAAGGCGACATAGAATACTGACTATCACAATGCAAAATCAATAGAGTCTGAACCGAAGCCGACAACCACCAATAAAAACACAAAAGATAAATAACATGTTTCAAACCTTTGTGTTTTGACACCATTAAATACGTTTCTCTCAAAAAACGAATAGGATTTGCCGAAATAAATTCAGACTGATATTCTTCATTTGCTTTAATAAAAAAACTTGACACCAAACCCAAAATAGCCAACACAAAAAGCATAGCATATTGAGTAAAGGGCGAAGTTTCTTCACTTAACACCGAACCCAAAAAAGTACCAATCAGAATGCCCAAAAAAGCAAAAGCCTCCATTCCGCCCATTCCTTGCGAAATACCGTCCTTGCCTCCAATATCTTTTATAAGTCCGTATTTTGAAGGAGAAAAAAGCGCACTTTGAAGTCCCATCAACGCAACAGCCGATATTGCAAGAAAAATATTTTGAAACCAAAAGCCCAAAACAGCAACCGCCATAATAGGCAATTCCAACATTTTAGCAATTCTTACAACACGTGTTTTTTTGTAGAAATGTGGCAAAACAGTTTCAAACAAATATGGTAAAACCAATGCACCCGCAGTTAAATTAACCACAAAAGTTTTGTATTGAGGTTCAACCCAACCGGCTGCAACAAAACAAACCAATGTTTTGAGCATATTATCGTTCATTACGCCCAAAACATTGGTTATATATAAAGGCAGAAATTTTCTCATTATTTTTTAGTCAAAGCCAAAGTATCCTGAGCGATAACGAGTTCTTCGTTAGTAGGAACTACGATGACTTTAACTTTAGAAGTCGGTTTTGAAATCACCATTTCCTTATCCCTCAAGCCAGTATTGATTGTATCGTCAAACTCGATTCCGAGGTTTTCAAGATTCATTGCAACGCCGCGTCTTGTGGTGTCGCCTTTTTCGCCGATTCCACCGCAGAATACAAGAACATCACAACCATTCATTGCTGCCATGTAAGCACCGATATATTTTTTGATGCTGTAATCCTGCATTTTACAAGCCAAAGCAGCACGATATTCTTTGCGTACAAAAGCGGCTTCTTCAACATCTCTCATGTCGGAAGAAACTCCAGAAATACCAAGAACACCAGATTTTTTGTTAATAAATGTGTTCATATCTTCTGGTTTCAACGCGCCATTTTCAAACAAATATGGCAACGAGTACCCATCACAACGCCTTCGCAAGGAGTTAACCCCATTGACGTATCAACAACTTTTCCGTTTTCGATAGCAGCAAGTGATGCACCGTTTCCGATATGACAAGTAATGATTTTGGTTTTGTTGTAGTCAAGACCCAAAATTTCGCAAGCACGTTTTGAAACGTATCTGTGGCTCGAACCATGAAAACCATAACGACGAATATGATATTTTTCGTACAATTCGTAAGGAATTGCGTACATATAAGCATAATCAGGAATGGTCTGATGGAAAGCAGTGTCAAAAACAGCAACCTGTGGAAGCGAAGGCAATATTGCTTTTATTGCTCTAATTCCTTTTAAGTTAGCCATTTGATGAAGTGGTCCAAGCGGTGCAATTTCTTCGATTTTGTTAATAACCTCATCGTTAATCAAAACCGACTCTTTGAAAAATTCACCACCGTGAAGAACTCTGTGTCCTGCTGCATCAATATCATTCAACGATGAAATAACGCCAAGATTTTTGTCTGTTAACGTACTTAAAACCAATTCAATAGCCTCTTTATGGTCATTCATTGGTTTTTCTATTTTTGTTTTTTCGCCTTCACCTTTTTGATGTTTCAAGAAAGAATCTTGAAGACCAATTTTTTCAACGCCGCCTTTTGCCAAAACTTCGTTTTTTTCCATATCAAAAAGTTGATACTTCAACGACGACGAACCGCAATTTATAACTAATATTTTCACCTTATTTAATTATGAATTATGAATTTTCAATTTTCAATTTTCAACTATTTAGCAGCAGCCTGCAAAGCAGTAATAGCCACCATGTTAACAATATCCTCAACGTAGCAACCACGCGAAAGGTCGTTAACAGGAGCAGCCATACCCTGAAGAATAGGACCTACAGCATCAGCACCTGCCAATCTCTGAACAAGTTTATAACCAATATTTCCGGCTTCCAACGACGGGAATACCAACACATTAGCCTTTCCTGCAACATGACTTCCCGGTGCTTTCAAATCAGCAACCTTCTGAACCATAGCAGCATCGGCTTGAAGTTCTCC
>CAJOGF010000037.1:0-6062 GCA_905233995.1 uncultured Bacteroidales bacterium
CGGAAACCCAAACGCACCGCGTAAGCCCCAACGGGGCGACACATTATAGCCGGGGGTGTTAACCCCCGGTCAAATAAGTTGACAAACGCCTAATTCATACAATGTATTAAAAT
The DNA here is from genome assembly GCA_905233995.1 of uncultured Bacteroidales bacterium. GTDB lineage: Bacteria > Bacteroidota > Bacteroidia > Bacteroidales > UBA3824 > UBA3824. Next base: position 114 of record CAJOGF010000037.1, read on the forward strand.
TGATTTCATCCAATTGATGAAGTTATAAAAAATGTAACGAATAAGTCGTGATTCGGTGGTATAAAATTTGCGGTATTTTTTTTGACAATATAATAATATTTCTATACCTTTGACACCAAATATTATCCTAACAGTTAAAAGGAAAATGCTTCAGTTAAAACACATCACAAAAAACTATGGTAATTATTGTGCCGTAAAAGACTTGTCTTTTTCTGCTGAAGAAGGAAAAATTTTAGGGCTTATAGGTCCTAACGGTGCAGGCAAGTCAACAACAATAAGAATGATAATGAACATTCTAAAACCTGACAACGGTGAAATACTTATCAATCAAAAGCCTTTTGAAGATAGCGACAACGACCGTATAGGATATTTACCTGAGGAACGCGGACTTTACAAAAAGCAAAAAGTAGTAGATATGTTAAACTATCTCGGAGCATTGAAAAACCTAAAAAAAGAACAATGCTCTCAACAAATTGATTTTTGGCTACAAAAATTCGGACTCATGGATTGGAAAAACAAAAAAATTGAAACACTTTCAAAAGGTATGTCCCAAAAAATCCAATTCATAGCCTCTGTAATACACTCTCCCGATATACTTTTTCTTGACGAGCCTTTTTCGGGTCTTGACCCCGTAAGCAGCGATGAACTATTATCACAAATAAAAGAACTTAAAAATCAAGGGCGTATAATATTGTTTTCAACACACGTAATGGAAACCGCTGAACTAATTTGCGACCACATAGTTATGCTCAACAAAGGCGAAAAAATTCTTGACGGTACAATCTCCGACATAAAACGTCAATTTGGAAGCAACACAATGATAATTTGTTGCAGCGGAAAAACCGATTTTTTTAAAACAATTCCGCACATCACAAACATCAGCGAAAGAGGGCATGAATGGAATTTGACGTTTCAGAATCAAATTAACATAAACGAACTAATAGCCGAAATTGCTAATCAAGCATTGATGAATAATTGCAAAATCAGCAGTTTACGAATAGACGAACCATCACTACATTCAATTTTTGTAAATATTGTCGGCAAAAAAGCAAATGAAAACAACAACTAATTTTTTTTAGCAATATGAACAACAAATTATTACAAGTTATAAAATTTGAGTTTTTAAGAGTTGTAAAAACCAAAGGCTTTTTACTCGGAGTTTTTTTGATGCCTACAATAATGATTGTCTCGTTTTTTACGTCAAAATTTTTTGCTGAAAAAAGCGAAGACCATTCCAACGAAATCATTAATATTGGAGTCTATATCTCTAACAACGACTCAATTATGGACGAAATCATTTCAAGCATAAAAGAACTGAATTGGGAAACAATAGCAAGCAACGATAGTTCAACGCTTAGACAAATGACTTTCGACAAAAAAATAAAAGGTTACATTTCCTACGATTCTAAGCAAGGATATAATTTTTATGCTGACAATTTTTCAGAAATTTATATCTCAAACGCCATAAACACAATTGTTTACAATATCAACCGCCGACAGGAAATCATGCGCAGCGGACTCTCTCAAGCGCAAATCGACAAAATTCTAAATCCGAGTAGTCTTAACACTTACAAAATCAATCCAAACAAGCCGGAGTCAGCAGAAACATCTGATATTCACGAAGAAAGTTTCAAAAGGGTATTATGCGGAATCTTTTTTGCATTTTTGATTATGATGTCGGTGATGATATTTTCGCAAAGTACAGGCAATTCTGTTCTCGAAGATAAATCCTCCAAAATTATCGATGTTCTACTCACTTCGGTAAAACCAACTGAATTGCTCGCCGGAAAAATACTCGGCATAGGTGGTGCAGGTTTGTTACAATTTTCAGTATGGATATTAATTTCGATTGTGGCAGTATTTGTTATGGAAAGTTCGCCAATTGCGGGACTAAAAGATTTTTTCACGCCCCAATTATATATGTTTGCAACAATATTTTTTGTTTTGGGATATACTATGATTACGTCCGTTTATGCGGCATTAGGCTCTATGGCAGAAACTCAACAACATTACAATCAATTAATTTCAGCAGTTACATTTGTTTTGGTAATGCCATCTTTTGCCTTAACACCAGTTGCTACAAATCCTGAATCAACATTTTCGATTGTTATATCAATGCTTCCAATTTTTTCATCGTCGTTAATGCCAGTAAGAATAATGTCTGGCGGTGTACCGATTTGGCAAATCCTTTTAAGCATACTTATAATTATTATAACGGGTTTGATAATTCTGAAGACTGCTGCCAAAATTTTCAAACACGCAATCATGCAACAAGGCAAAGAATTTGGAGTAAAAGATATGCTAAAGTGGCTGAGTTTGAAGCGTTAAAGCAGTGCTAAGAGAATCATAATTATATTGACGACAATTATATGAGCGCGAAATTTTTTGCTTTGCTTGCGGAAATTTTTGTTGATAACACGCAAAAGTTGAATCAGAGAGAACTTTTTGTAAAAATCTCCCGCACACAGGCAAAGCAGTGAAATTTCCGCCTGCGATTTCCCCACCGCGAAAATGTATTGACCTATATTCGCCTCCAACCCAAACTCCTGACACCAAAGACGGCGTTACACCAATAAACCAACCGTCAGAATGATTGTTTGAAGTTCCTGTTTTGCCGCCAAAATCGCACGTATTATACCAATTTCTTACATAACGCCACAAATATCCAGAAGTACAATGATACTCTGTCATCGCACCTTTCAACATTGTTTGCATTAAAAAAGCAGGTTCATAATCCAAAACCTGAATCCTATTTTCAGGAGCAGTATAGACAACATTACCGTTTTTGTCCAATATTTTTGTTACCAATATTGGGCGTTGATATTCACCCAAAGCGGCAATCGTACAATACGAATTTGTTAAATCCAAAAGTGTAACATCGCTACCACCAAGACATGTTGAAGGCATAGTATCGTTAAGAAAAGTTGTTATACCCATTGCATGAGCCGTTTTACAAATATTTTGTATGCCAACCTCCTTACTTATCTGAACGGCTATCGTATTGATACTCCGAGCAAAAGCGGCTCTAAGCGAAAACACAGTGTCAAGACAAATGCCATCAGCATTATGAGGAATCCACTGTCTGAGTTTCCCTTTGTCCCAAACAGGCCAAACAACGTACTGATCTTTTCTTTCATCACAAGGCGACATTCCTTGATTGATAGCCTCCGTATAGTCAAAAAGTTTGAAAGTAGAACCGGGTTGTCTTAGCGCAGTAACTTTGTCATATTTCCAAAATTTAAAATCCAAATCCCCAACCCACGCTTTTACATGTCTTGTTTGCGGCTCTATCGCAACAAGAGCGCAATGCAGAAATTTCACCATGTATTTAATAGAATCGTAAGAAGACATAACCGTGTCAACTTTTCCTAAAGAAAAGTCAAACAGACTTGTCGGATGTGGCTTTTTCATTTCTGACAACGCTTTTAAAGTATCACCGCCATTATTTTTGAGATGAAAAGCAAACGAAGGCTGACGATAAGCAATATTTTCGATAAAGTTCGGAATTTCTCTTCTATAAGCATCACACCAAGGATTGCGTCCTCGCCAATGAAGATTAAAAGAATCTTGAAGATTTTTTAAATGCTCTTTAACCGAATTTTCAGCATACGACTGCATAACAGAATCGATTGTAACATAAATTTGCAAACCGTCATTATAAAGATTGTAGCCTGTCTCGTTCAACCAATCGTGAAGATAACCAGATAGTTGATCTCTAAAATACAAAGCACTACCGTTGTAATTATCTTCAACCGAAAACTTCAATTTGATGGGAATTTGCGAAATAGAATCACACTGAGATTGTGTTAAAAACTTATTGCTGACCAAATTCTGAAGCACCACATTACGCCGTTTTAAAGAATTTTTCGGATTAATTTTCGGATTATAATACGTTGTGGCTTTGAGAATACCAATCAAAACAGCACACTCTTGAACCGAAAGGTCTTTGGGCAACACATTAAAATAAGTTTTTGCCGCCGTCTTGATTCCGTAAGCGTTACAACCAAAATCAACAGTGTTAAGATACATTGTCAAGATTTCTTGTTTTGAAAAACGCATTTCAATCTTAAAAGCCACCACCCATTCTTTAAGTTTGGCAATCAATGTTTTAACATGCGGAATTTTGCCAAGAAGTCCAAACCCATATTTTGAAGTTCTGGTTTTGTAAAGATTTTTAACCAATTGTTGAGTTATCGTACTTGCGCCTCGTTTTTTCCCGTTAAAAACAATATCCTTTATGGCTGCAACAAGCCCTTGAAAATCAATACCATAATGAGAATAAAATCGTTCATCTTCAGTTGCGATAAGGGTATTAATAAGAATTTCAGGAATTTCTTCGTACTTAACACTCGAACGATTTTCAGTAAAAAACTTACCAATTACCTTGTTGTCAGCAGAATAAATTATTGAGGCTTCGGCTTGAATACCGTTTTCTAAATCTTCAACAGAAGGACTTTTGCCAAAAAGCCATAAAAAATTTACGTCAACAGCCCAAAGAAGAAATACAAAACAAATAACTACTGTCAACAAATAAGACAGAATTTTTTTATACCATTTTCCGCGATAAGGAGCGGATATTTTCTTGAAAACTTTTTTCATTTTTCTCTTCCATTTTTGTAACACAAACGCCTAATCAGCAGTAATTCCATTTTTCGAGTATGCACAAATATCGTAGTATTTTTTGTAAAAGTCTGATGTATAATACTATACATACCTGTAAGACCCAACGTCCACTTGTCGAAATTAACCCAATATGCCAACTGAAAACGAAAAGCCGCCGAAACTTTGAAATCGTTGTAACTTACCGATTTATAAAGCGGATTAGAAAGGTTAACACCCATCATAGTAGAACAAAACAGCGTTGACCGTTTTCCAAACACATAATTATAAGCATAGCCACCGTTAATTCCAAAATTACTCGCACTTAAATACTCTGAATTATTAATATTGACTAACGAACTGTCAGAATTTATTTTCAAATAATGAAACGACATTCCTGCAATTAAACTTCCGGCTGATTTCAACTGCCTTTCGTATGCAGTAACGCCCGCTTTGTAAGAAAACTTGTCATGATTGAAAATATATTTTCCTGATGCCTCAAATTGAAAAACATTCAAATCGGGTTCAAAAGTTAAATTTTCTTCGTCTTCCTCGCCGCCTTTATACAAGTATTTGTAACTTGAAACCTCCCTTGTATAAAAACCTTGATAATTCTGAATAAAAATATCACCAGCAAAACGCCCTACATATCCTTTCAACTGCATATCGGTTGCTTTTCGCTTGTGATAATGTCGATTATTGTCAAGAAAAGACAACTCTTGACGAATACTAAAATCAAAAGGTAAATACTTACAATAAGCACCAAATCCAATGCCACTATGAATGCCCGGAATATAATTTAAACCCGAACCCTTATTCCAAAAATCAAGACCATTATTGTAAACAAAAGTCTTCAAATTGACAAGATTATTATATTTTTTTACAAAATTTGTATCTTGAGCCTGCAATAAGTTAGGAAATAAACCTCCCCAAAAAATAAAAGCCAAAACTCGCGATTTGAAAGTAACCATTTAACCTTAATTTTCAAAGCGCAAATTTAATAAAAAAAAACAAAAAAAATTTGTAAGAGATTTTTTTTTAATATATTTTTGCAACACAAACAATCAAATAGTTTATTTACAAACAATCAAATTTTCTTAAAATTATGGCATACGTAATAAGTAAAACAGAGTGTCAGGCTTGTGGCTCCTGCAAAGATGAATGTCCTCAAGAGGCTATCATGGAGGGTGATGTTTATTCAATTGACCCTGAAAAATGTGTAGAATGTGGTGCATGCGCTGACGCATGTCCGTGTGGGGCTATCTCACAAGGATAATTTATAGTCAAATAAATAAAAAAGACGAATTAGGCGTTTTAATACGCATTGTGCCGGGGGTTCACACCCCGTCT
>CAJOGF010000037.1:6169-26706 GCA_905233995.1 uncultured Bacteroidales bacterium
CGGTCAAATAAGTTGACAAACGCCTAATTCATTAAAAAAGAAAGTTGCTTCTAAAATTATTTTTGGAAGCAACTTTCTTTTTTAAAATTATAATTTTGGACCTTTTAGGATTCCGTGTTGACTTTTTGCAATAAAGTTCAAGATTTCTTCTTTCTCTTTACAATCTGGCACTTCTGACTTGATTTTTTCTAATGCACTTGACAAATTTAACTCCGACTGATAAATAAATTTGTAACAACTTTTGATATTATTTATCTGCTCCGAAGTAAAACCTCTTCGTTGCATTCCAACGATATTGATTCCGCAATACTGAATAGGCGTTCTTCCCGCATACGCATAAGGCGGAATATCCTTGTTGACACCAGACATACCAGAGGCCATAGAATGTGCGCCAATTTTTGAAAATTGCACAATAGCCGACCCACCGCCAATTACAGCCCAATCGTCGATTTCCACTTCACCTGCAATCTGTGTTGCATTGCTGATTACAAGATGATTACCTAAAACGCAATCGTGTCCCACATGACAATATGCCATAATAAGATTATTGGAACCAATAACAGTCTTTCCTCTCGATGCCGTACCACGATTAAGAGTTACACATTCGCGGAAAGTATTGTTATCACCGACTTCAAGAGTTGTGTATTCACCCTTGAATTTCAAATCCTGAGGTATTGCACCGATAACTGCACCGGGGAAAATTTTATTGTTTTTTCCAAGTCTTGTACCGGGAAATACATGCACATTTGAAATTAATCGGCACCCGTCTCCGATTTCAACATCGTCATCTATAACGCAAAACGGACCGATTTCAACATCTTTCCCAATTTTAGCGTTAGGGTTTATTTCGGTTAATTTATGTATCATAATCTCTCTATTTGTTTTTGGTCACCATAGCCGTGAACTCGCCTTCTGAAATCACATGACCGTCTACAAAGGTTTGACCCTTCATCATAACAATTCCTCGACGGATTGGCTCTGTCATTTCAAGTCTAAAAACTAATACATCACCGGGAACGGCTTTGGATTTAAACTTCACTTTGTCGATTTTTAAGAAATAAGTTGAGTACCTTTCTGGCTCGTCAACATTATTCAAAACAAGAATTCCACCTGTTTGAGCCATTGCCTCTATCTGCAAAACGCCCGGCATTACCGGCTCAGTCGGGAAATGTCCCTGAAAAAACGATTCATTATAAGTTAAATTTTTTACACCAACGATTACCGTTTTCGACATTTCGATAATTTTGTCAACAAGCAAAAACGGATACCTATGCGGCATAATTTGTTTTATTTTGTTGACATCCAAAACTGGAGTTTTGTAAATATCAAACTCAACACGGTTGTCTTTTTGTTTTGCTTTTATATGCTGACGAATAATTTTTGCAAATTCAACATTTGAAAAATGTCCCGGTCGTTTTGCAAAAATTTTCCCCTTGAAAGGAATACCAACCAACGCCAAATCTCCCGCTAAATCAAGGAGTTTGTGTCTTGCTGGCTCGTTCTGAAAAATCAAATCACCATCGTTGAGAATACCTTTTTTACCACCACCCTGCAACGATTTTTTACCCAACAACGAAGCAATTCTATCAATCTCCTGCTGAGAAATTTCATCTTCTGCAATAACGAGTGCACTATCAAGACTACCACCTTTTATAAGATTGTGTTCCGCCAAAAACAACAAATCCTTGCTGAAAACAAACGTTTTGCAAGGCGCAATTTGTGTTTGATAATCTTTAAACTCCTCACACTCAGCAAACTGACTTGCAAGCACTTTGGAATTATAGTCTATCATAACGCTAAGACTAAGTTTTTCGTCAGGTACAAGAGTGTATTCTATGCCTTTTTCGGGATTACTATAAGTTAGAGTTTCTGAAATAGAAAAATAATTTTTTTCAGCCTCCTGCTCCTGAATACCCGCCTCCATTAAGGCTTTTACAAATTCTTTAGAACTACCGTCAAGAATTGGGGGTTCCAAATTGTTGATTTCAATTATAACATTGTCAATACCTAAACCAGATATTGCAGACATTACATGTTCTATCGTGCCTACTTTTGCGTCTTTGTCAGCGATTGCAGTAGAGCGTGAAGTATCGCAGACATTCTCTGCAACGGCTTTTATAGAGGGCTGACCTTCTAAGTCTATACGCTTAAATTTTATTCCCGCATTTTCCGAAGCAGGTAAAAAACGCATTTCAACCTCTACACCTGTATGCAAGCCGCAGCCTTTCAACCATACTGACGGCTCTTTTATCGTCTTTTGTTTTTCTGACATTTTGCTTTATTCTTGCTTGAGTTTAAAGATTTCAGTTTCTAAATTATCTATCTTATCTATTATTTCGGGAAGACGTTTTAGCGCAATCTGAGTCTTGAAAAACTGTATTTGCGGAACAGCCGGATACCCGATATAAGTTCTTGCTTCGTTAAGTTGATGACTGACACCTGTTTTTGCCCCAAACTTACAATTATCAGGCAATTTCATGTGTCCTGCAAATCCGCACTGACCACCTATCATAGTATTTTTTCCGATAATAGTGCTACCTGCAAGTCCGCCTTGTGCCGCCATAACAGTATTGTCTCCAATCTCACAGTTATGAGCCACATGACAAAGATTATCAAGTTTAACGCCTTTATGAATAACCGTGCTACCCATTGTAGAACGGTCGATTGTAACATTCGCACCTATTTCAACGTCGTCTTCGATTATAACGTTACCGATTTGCGGAATTTTATAATACGTTCCATCAGACTGAGGAGCAAAGCCAAAACCGTCAGAACCGATAATAGTACCAGCATGAATAGTAACATTATTTCCCAAAACACATTCTTTATATATTTTGACACCAGAATACAATGTTACATTATCTCCAATTTTGACATTTTCCCCAATATAAACCTGAGGATATATTTTAACGTTTTTGCCTAACTGCACGCCTCTTGCGATATACGCAAACGCTCCAAGGTAAATCCCTTCTTTCAATTCCACACCTTGAGCCACAAAACTTGGCTGCTCAACACCTATTGGTTGCGCAACCGACTGCTGATAGAGTTGCAAAAGTTTGGCTAACGAATCGTAAGCGTTGTCAACCCTAATCAAAACAGGCTTAACAGGCTTTTCTGGTTTGAAATCCTTGTTGACTAAAACAATGGAAGCCTCTGTTGTGTATAAATAATGCGTGTATTTGAAGTTGGATAGAAAAGAAAGAGTTCCTTTCTTACCACTTTCAATTTTTGAAACAGACGAAACAACAACATTTTCATCGCCTTCAACCGTTCCACCTAAATATTGTGCTATGATTTTTGCCGTAAATTCCATAACTGCATAATTTTGCACAAAACTAAACAATAATTTTGAAATTACAAATATTTTTTGCTATTTCAACAAATTTCCAAGTATACTCCTTACAAATCCACCCAAAATACCTCCCGAAGAAGATTTCTTTGACGATTTTTTGTTGGTTCCGAGGATACTTTTTGTGATTTCATGAGCCGCTGTCCTTGCCGCTGTATTTGCTGCATTGCCAAGAATTTTTCCAGTTGTTGACTGTTTTGAACTTTTTTTCTCTTTTTCTTTTTCTTGCTTTGCTTTCTCTTTTTCTTTTTCCTTTTCTTGCTTTGCTTTTTCTTCTTCTATCTTCTGCTGCTCTGCTTGTGCTAAAAGCACTTCAAAAGCACTTTCTCTATCAATTGACTTGTCGTATTTACCATAAATACGCGATTTTTTTATTATATCTTGACGTTGAGAATCGTTAATTGCTCCAATCTGACTTAATGGAAATAAAACTTTACAACGCTCCACAACACTTGGTGCGCCTTTTTCATCAAGAAACGAAATCAAAGCCTCTCCCGTTTCAAGACTCTGAATAGCCTCTTCAGTATTAAATGCGGGATTAGGACGGAAACTATCAGCAGCGGCTTTTACAGTTTTTTTGTCTTTAGGAGTATAAGCCCTAAGTGCGTGCTGAACTCTATTGCCAAGTTGTCCCAAAATAGCATCAGGAATATCCGACGGACTTTGCGAAATAAAATAAATACCAACACCTTTACTTCTTATCAGCCTTATAACTTGTTCAATTTTGTCAACCATTGCCTTTGAAGTACCGTCGAAAAGCATGTGCGCCTCGTCAAAAAAGAATACAAGTTTAGGCAAATCCATATCGCCAACCTCAGGTAAAGAACTATAAAGTTCGCTCATCAGCCAAAGCATAAAAGTAGAGTATAATTTTGGCTGAAGCATAAGTTTATCAGCAGCAAGAACACTCATAACACCTTTGCCGCCTTCTGAACACAAAAGGTCTTGAATATCAAATGATGGTTCACCAAAAAACTTATCACCACCTTGATTTTCAAGAGCAAGCAACGACCTTTGAATTGCGCCTATACTTTGCGAAGTAATGTTTCCGTATTGCGTTGTGAACTTCTGAGCATTTTTTGCAACAAAATCCAACATCGAACGCAAATCTTTCATATCAAGAAGCAACAATTCGTTGTCATCAGCAATCTTGAAAACAATATGAAGAATACCCGTTTGAGTCTCGTTCAATTCCAAAAGTCTTGCCAACATATCGGGTCCCATTTGCGAGATTGTACATCTTATAGGATGTCCCTGCTGACCAAAAACATCATAAAACCTTACAGGACAGGCTTGAAATTTAGGATTTTCCAACTGAAATTCACCAAGTCGTTTTTCTATAAAACCCGACATTTTACCCTCTTGACTAATACCGCTTAAATCACCTTTCATATCAGCCATAAAACATGGTACACCTGCTTGTGAGAAAGTCTCCGCCAAAACTTGCAAAGTAACGGTTTTTCCCGTACCCGTAGCGCCAGCAATAAGACCATGACGGTTAGCCATTTTGCCGATGATAGAAACATCTTTGTTTTCACAATGCGCTATATAAAGTCCTCTGTCTTGAATATACATTTTGCTTAATTAAAAATTTTGCGGCAAGTTATATTTTTTTTAGATAACAAACAAAAATATCTACAAAAAAATCCGCCCCTTTGATAGAGCGGATTAAAATTTCTTTTTTTTCTATAAAAAAAATTATTTTTGTTTTTCTTTACGCTTTAGCAATTGAATACGCAAGGCCTCCAAAACAGTGTCAACAGACTCTTCAAAAGACTTTGTACTCTTCTCGGCAAAAATATCCGATCCGGGAACTTCTACCCTAATTTTAGCCACTTTACTGTCATAATTTTTGCTCTGCGAACGTTCCAAAGACAGATAAACCTCTGCCTTTATAATATCATCGGCAACTTGCGCCAATTTACTTACCTTGTTCTGAATGAACTCTTCAAGTTTCGCATCAGCATTAAAATGAATAGATTCGATTGTTACGTTCATATTCTTTCCTCCATTGTTTTATGCCCGGGGGTGGGCTTGTTTATATATTTTACTTAATTGTTCATAAGTCGTATGCGTATAAATCTGCGTCGCCTGCAAATTCGCATGTCCTAACAACTCTTTTATAGCATTTAAGTCAGCACCATTATTCAAAAGAGTAGTTGCAAAACTATGTCGCAAAGTATGCGGCGAATTTTTTTTAACCGTACCCGTTGTCTCCAAGTATCGTCTAACAATTCTATACACTAACTTCGGATACATTTGTTTACCTTTTGAGGTCCTAAACAAATAATCTGATAAGTTTGAAAACAAAGGCATCATTTTGTCAAGCAACTTTTTGCTTATCGGTATGACCCTTATTTTTCCGCCTTTTCCGTGAATTGTCATCTGAAGGTTTTTCCTGTCAATATCTCCGCACTTTATATTAATAAGTTCGTTTTCTCTGACACCTGTATCATAAAACAATTCCAAAATCAAATTATCACGATACTCTTCGTCGAACTTTGAAACTTCTGAAGTTTCTTCCAAAAGTCCTACCATCTTGTCCTCTGGCACAAACTCTGGCAAAGAAATCGGCTTTTTCATATTTTTTAAACCAGCAAGAGGATTCTGCGAAATTCTACTCGTTATCATCATCCACTTGAAAAACTTTCTTAACGAAGAAAGTTTCCTATTAATAGAAATCGGCGAGACACCTAAAGTTTTTAATGTCATAAGCCAATGCTTAATGATTTGCGAGTCTACTTTTCTTAAATCCTGACTAAACATTTGCTGTTTATAATGTATGTAAAAGCCATAAATATCAATCACATACGCTTTCAAAGTATGAGAAGAATATCTTTTCTCATATTCCAGATGATTTAAAAACTTTTTTAAATCCTCTGGCACGTCCTCAGGTAAATTATCCTTGTCCATTTTGAGTTTCTAAATGTAAAAACATTTTTCGTTACAGCAAAATTCCTGACGGTTTTTTTTATACTTTTTTTCAAAAAAAATTAATGGTCAACCAAGCAAAAAGTAAAACAATTTGATTTTAAATGAATTTAAACAAAAAATATTTTTGTTAAGTTTTTGTAAAATTATCAAAATATTTATTCAACATAAACACGTTTCACTCTTTGATTGATTCCTGTCAGAATTTCGTAAGGTATTGTACCAATTGCATTTGCCATTTCGATAAGTTTTTTGTTTGTTGAAAAAATAACTACCTCATCTCCCACCTTACAATCAATTCCTGTAATATTAACCATACACATATCCATACAAATATTTCCGATAATAGGCGCACGCTTTGAATTTATCTCAACAAAAAGATTTCCGTTAGAAAATTTTCTGTTAAGTCCGTCAGCATAACCGACTGGAATAAGCGCAATTCGTGAATCTTCTGTCAACTTGCCTTTACGGTTATAACCAATAGTTTCCGACTTTTCAACATTTTTTATCTGAACAATATTGGTTTTCCATTTTGAAATGCCAAGCAATTTATCCGTCGCATGAAAAGCAACACCGTAAAGTCCAATTCCAAGCCTTACCATATCATACTGAAACTGTCTTAACCTCTCAATACCAACTGAATTACAAATATGACGCAAAGGATTTAACCCCGTTTTTTCACAAATCGTATCCGCCATATCAGTAAATCTTTTGTTCTGAAGCACCGAGAAAAAATCCTCCGATTCATCATCGGCCGCCACAAAATGAGTGAACATAGATTTTATATCAATTATTTCTTTGTTCTGACAAACCAATTCACAAAACTCGTCTAATTCTTCTGGCATAAAACCCGACCGGTGCATTCCTGTGTCAAGTTTTATATGAACAGGATAATGTTTGATATTTTTAAGACGCAAAATTTCGATGAATTTTTTTGTTCTTTCAGTTGAAAACAAAACCGGCTCAAGATGATAATTTGCAAGTTGTTTGTAGTTTCTAAGGTCGTAATTCATAACAATTATCGGCAGTTTTATATTTCTGCGTCTTAATGCTATACCCTCTTCTGCAAACGCAACACAAAGATAGTCTACTGAATTGTTTTCAAGCATATTGGCAATCTGATACGAACCCGAACCGTAACAATTGGCTTTTACCATAGCAATAAGTTTGGTTTCAGGTTTTAGAAGCGAGCGATAATAATTAAGATTGTGTTTTAGAGCCGTAAGACTTACCTCCAAAACCGTATCATGATTTCCAATATTGAAAAAATCGAAAGTATCAGCAAAATCCTCGTATTTTTTGCCCTTGAAAGCAATTCCATAATTTTGAAATTCTTGATAATTAAAATTATTGATATAATCATGTTCAGTATCGTACTTTGTAATTTTAATATCTTCATTATAAGGAATTTGCAAGAAATACCCAACAAAAACAATCTTCTTGATATTAGCACTTTGGGCTAAGAAAAACAATTCGTCAAAAAAGGCTTGAGGTTCCAAATTTTCAAAATCCAAATTTTTCAAAACTGCACACCTGCCTTCAAACTGATTTTGACGAGCCAAAAAGTCAAAAATTTTTGAAATCGAATAAAGATTGTTAACAGTGGAAAAACACGAAATAAGCCCGATATTAAATTCAGCATCTCGCATTTTAATTTGGTCATCTGCCTTGCACAAAGTTTCAAACTGCTTTTTATGTTTTTCCTTAAACAATCCGCTTTTTACCAAATAACAAAGACAATGCAACGCATCTTCAGCATGAATGGCATCACAAAAAGGAATTGAAACTTTCACCTGATGATTTGAGGCTGCAACTTTCAGCAAAATATCAGTTGAACTTTCCTTTATTTGATAACTTGTTGAAAAATCCGCATCGTCAAAAAATATTGTATCAAGTTTTTCTAACTGCGAAATGCTTACAAACTCGTATTTATCAGGAATTTGCAAAATCGCAATGTCAAATCTCGAATCTATAAGCGAAACGTTTTCCAAAAAATCAAGTTCGTCAACATACCTTAATGTTACAAAAACATTATAATCCTCTTTCAAAAGGTTGTACATCCAATCCTTTACAGCACAAGTATATTCTCTGTTTGGGACGGCAATAACTTTACCCTTGAACAACGAAAATACTTTTAAAATATAATTGTTGATTGCCTCAGGTATATTTTTGACAACAATAAACGCCGCATACGGAAATCTTTCTTGAAAATCCTTAGGAAGAATTTTCACCACAAAAATTCTAACACCCAAATCGTAAAGTTTTTCAATAGGATTTTCTGGGTCTTTGAACTTTCTAAAGTCAAAATACACAGAATCTTTCAACGCCGCTCTACATGCCGGACGAATTATTATTCCTCTGCCAAAAAGATTATCATTGCCATAAACTTCTTCTGCCGATAATATTTTTGCAATTTCTTTAACAGTAAATCTCATTTTTATTTTTATTTTTCAAAACTGTACCAATCTAATTTTACGTTTCCGTTTAGGATAACAAAAATATCACAAGTTTCTGCTATTTTACAAAGAGTTTTTTCTGTAATAACCTTAAAATCAGGATTGTTGACGGAAATTTTACTAAAAATTTGACCGCCATCCTGCTTTGAACGTATTTCAACTATACCTTCTCCTGAAGCACAAATCGACACATTTGACGGACAGGAAGAAAAGTCAACACCATTGACTCTGATAATTCCAGTTTTTGAATCAATATTTTCCGCAACCATATTTCCCGCCGTAGTTGTAGCGGTAAATTTTATGTTTTGAGTTGCAAAAACAGTTTCTGCCTGAAATCTCTGAAGGCAATTTTGTTTTTTTATTTGTTCAGGACCTTTTAACGTTGCTTTTTTCTCTTTTATTTCAGGAATGTTTTCGTTAACATCAATTTGGTCAACACAAATACTTCTAAAACCACCTTCGGTAAAGAAACTTTTCTGAAGGCACATCGTATGATACAAAATATACCATTTGCCACAATATTTATGAAGGTGAGTATGATTGTTGCTATAATCGAAACCGTTGTCGCCGGGGTTTTTGAAATAATTTGCTTTGTATTCCCAACTTGCAGAATCCAGCGGAGTTTTGCTTGTCATATAACTCATACAACAACGAGTAGGAATTTCTTTCGACAAAGTCCAATCGCTATGCTCTTGCCAATCAAGATTATAAGTATAAACGTATGAGCCACCAATAAAATTAAGTTCGTTAGCCTCAAAATGATTTTTGGCGTTGATTGCAACAAAATCGCCGTCAAAACTTATAAAATCTTTTCCAAGTTTTGCAATCCTTGCGTTTCTTGCCCCGAAAGTTAAATATCCGACACCTTTGTCGTCAACAACTGCTCCGGGGTCGAAAGGTACATCACAATTTCCAAGTCCCGGAGTATCTTTGTCAACTAAACTTTTATCAAGAGGACTTGTCCATGGCCCGATAGGAGAAGTTGAAGTCAACACTCCTGTCCCAATACCACTATTAGAAAAATAAAGATAAAATTGAGTTGTGGAATCATCTTTTTGTACACTAATCACCGACGGAGCCCATGAAGCAGTTATCCAAGGAGCAATTTTTTCGGTGTTGATAATGCCGTGATACGTCCAATTTACCATATCGTCGGTAGAGAACATAACAAGAGATTTTATACATTCGTATGAATTTTTTCCGTAAATACCAGTGCACTGATATTGTTGATGATCGTTTGTGCCATAAACATAAAGTCTTCCATTGTATTCCACTGCCGTTGGGTCAGCACAAAATATAAAGTCAGAAAGTGGATTGACATTCAAACTATCAACTTTTGGCGATTTTATATCACTAAAAAATGTTGCTGTATCACTAAATTTTATTTCATCGTCCAAAAGCGTTATTGGCTGATAATCATTTTGTTTGTCTTGTTTTTCCTGATTAACACAACCCATAAAGCCCCAAAAAATAAAACAAAGTATAAAAAAATTAGTTTTCATCTTTTTCGATTTTTTTTATTGTTAACAGCACAAAATTAAACAAAAATTCAGAAAAGAATGTATTAAGTTAAAATAAATGACTACAACTTCACCTTAATTTCTTGTCCTGAATATTTTACTTTTTCAATTGTTTTACCATTTACTGTAACATTAAATATTCTCTCTTTAGGCATTTGAGGAAATCCGCCCTGAATATCATAAATAGTTAAAACTCTATCTTTTTCTGAATAAGAGAATTTTATAGCAGAATATTTATCGTTTTGATAATCAAGATTATCGCCACAATCCTCATAAAGCGTATAATCACAATCTTTGCCAGTATAAACTCTAATCTGAATTTCACCAAAAGGATTTTCCATTGCGTACTGAACATTAGGACCTAAAGGCAAAATACTTCCCTCTTTAACAAAAAGCGGAATAATGTCAATCGGAGCCTCAACAGAAATGGTCTGTCCTCCATTGTAGGTTTTAGACGACCAAAAGTCAACCCAATTACAACCTTTTGGAAGGTATACTTGACGAACTTTTGGTTTTTCGGCTTTTTGAGACTCTTTTTCAAAATCTGACGGAGTTTTCCAATAAAGTCGAAAACGTGCCGCTCCCGTTTGATTGTTTTGTGTCTGACACACAATTGGATACTCTTTACCTTTTTCCATATTGACAAATTCAAAATACGGCTCGTTGCCATCAAGTAAAACTTTCAAAGTATCACCATTGAAAACAATAACTCTCGTGTCAAAACTCTTGATTTGAAACTGAAATTTTCCAGTTTCAGGGGCTGTAATAACACCTTCCCATTTAACAGAATACATAGAATCGGTTACATATTCGGGACGACCCGTATACCAATAAATGTCAACGTTTTCCTCTTTGGTTTCTTTTGAAAGTGTTTTGAAATCTTTGTCTTTGAAGTACTTAACGTTAACACCATTTTTAAAAACCTCTTTCGGAACAAGCGTTGTAATCTGAGGCGGAGTATGATACATATAATCCGTAACAGGAGCAACCAAAAGATTGTCGCCAAACATATATTCATCTTTGATTTCGAGAGTTTTGTCATCAAAAGCAAAGTCCATAGGCAAAGCCCTCATAAAAGTATAATCCTCAAGATAAACCCGCAACGCTGAAGAATATATATACGGCAAAAAAGTATATCTCAACCTATCAATTTTTTCCAAAACCGGCTGAAACTTACCAAACTCCCACATCTCGCGAGGTGCGTCAGAACCATGAGAACGAAAAACAGGACAAAATGCCGCAAACTGAAACATTCTCGTATAAAGTTCCATATACGCAGGATCTTTTGCTCCGTAAGTAAACAACCCATCATACGAACCTATCAAAAAGCCTCCAATGTCAAAACTCCAATAAGGCATTCCAGACATACAAAAATTAAGTCCTGCCGTAATCTGCTCCTGAAAAACCTTCCAACTTGCACCAATATCACCCGACCAAACAATCGCTCCGTCCCTCTGAAGCCCCGCAAAAGCCGACCTCGTAAGTATACACGCACGACGATTTTTGTCAGTAGAAGTCCACTTGTCATAAACCTTATCCAACAAAGCCAAAACGTATGTGTTGAGATAACGAGTATAAGAGCCAAGATAATTATTTTCAAGTCGCTTAGTTTCAAACTGATGACTTTCTTTTGTTAGCGAATTTATAACGTCAGGCTCGGTGCTATCGTGCCACCAACCGTCAAAACCTTGAGAATAAACATTTTTGTAGACATAATCGTTGTACAAATCCATCGCCTTTGGATTATAAACGTCAATATAACGGAAATTTCCCCAACCAATAGGCTCTAAAAGATAACCCCGCTTATAAAAATCATCGTGCATAGGTGCTTTAAGACCGATACATGGCCAAACCGAAATTATAGCATGAAGATTCATATTATGAAGTTCGTCCATCATAGCTTTTGGATTAGGAAATCGTGTTTGGTCAAATTCCATTCCTGACCACTTGCCGGGTTCCCACCATTCCCAATCCTGAACCATACAATCAAGAGGAATATTCGCTTTTCTATATCGTTTTGCAACCTCCAACAATTCGTCTTGAGACTGATAACGCTCCTTACTTTGCCAATAACCAAAAGCCCAACGAGGAAGCATAACCGCTTTTCCTGTCAAAGCCCTATATTCTGAAATGGTTTTGTCAATATTTTCGCCTTCAAATACGTAATAATCAACGCCATCGCCCATTTCGGAAGAAAAACTCATGACATTATTTTTTTCTTCAAAAGTGGTTGCTGAATAATTGTCCCAAAAAATTCCAAAGCCCAAAGTTGACATCAAAACAGGCGATACAGCATTTGTATTACTTTGCGATAAAAGAATTTTTTTGTCCCTATAATTAAAAAAGTTTTCTTGATTTTGACCCAAACCATACAAGCCGCCATTTTGGGAAATTTCAAATTTTTGACAAGCAGAATACCCAGTATCGGCTTTTACAATGTTTAAATTAATGATAGTTTCAGTTTCTTTGAGCAACAAAGTGGAATCACTTTTAAATAAAGATAATTTTCCATCTTTTTTGCTGACAACAGCAACCAAACGAGAAGTTTTCAAAATTAGAAAATCATCGGTTTCGTTTTTTTGGAAATTAACGGGTTCTGATGTTTTTTTAACAACCAACGACTTACTTTCCTTTGCCTTGGATTTAAAACATCTTACTGTCCCCACTGAATAAAATTCAACTTTTTGAGAATAACCGTCTGGGGAAATAAGTTCTATTCCGTTTTGTAAATCATTGATTTGTAGTTTTTTGTCGTCGCACGAAAACAGAAACGAAGCGACAATAAATGCTAAAGGTAAAAATTTTAATTTCATAGATAATTAAGTGTAATTTGGTAACGGGTAAAATTAAAAATATTTTTGATTACCACAAAAAATATTTTTTGATTACTTTTGCAAAAGTTTTTATAAAGATAACGATGCAAAATTACAAAATCACCATTGCCTACGACGGTACAAAATACAACGGTTGGCAAATTCAGAGGAACAAATCAGTAACGATACAAGGTAAAATCTCGGAATTGCTTTCAAAATTAGAAGGCAAAACAGTTGAAGTGATAGGCAGCGGACGCACCGATAGCGGAGTTCACGCCAAACAGCAGACCGCTAATTTTGTTCTTGAACACGATTACAAACCGTCAGAATTATTAAATTATATGAATAAATATCTTCCGCAAGATATTGCTATCCAAACTGTTGAAAAAGTTGATGAAAGATTTCACGCTCGTTTTTCTTGCAAAAGCAAAACATATCGCTATCGAATACATATCTCAAACATTCCTGACGTTTTTTCAAGGAAATACGTTTATGATTACAACGAGAAACAATTAGATATCGAATTAATGCGTAAGGCAGCCGCCGCACTAATTGGAACGCATGATTTCAAAGGGTTTTGCGGCAATCCGAAGTTCAAAAAATCGTCTATCAGAACCATAACGGATATTACTATAAATAAAACCGACGCTGAAATTTCAATAGATTTTTCAGGCGACGGTGAATTTTAACGGGAACATTAATCGAAGTAGGAATCAAAAATATTCCTGCCGACAAAATAAAAGATATTCTTTTGTCAAAAGATAGACAACAAGCCGGCTTCACCGCCCCTGCTCAAGGCTTAATACTTTGGAAAACTGAATATTAAACTGCGGATTGCCGTTTTTTTTCCATCTTTACAAATCTATATCCAAATCATCGGGTAATTCGTTGATGTCGTCGTCTCTATGAGGAAGATATTTCTTCATAATGGGGATTAACTTGTCAAGACATGTTAAAATTGCCTCTTTCGGATTATCGGAATCCAAAGCGTCGTTGAACATTTTATTTATCTCCTGCTCCTCTTGTTCTTTCATCAAAAGAGTTATGCCAAAGTCTGCCAAGAAAACTGCCCTTTTTTCCAAAAGCGAATAATACACCAAAAAAGCCGTATTTTCTATCGTCTTGTACATCTGCGCCTTCTGAAAAATAGCACGAGCATGAATTTCAACATTTTTGTAACGTATCTTTTTCGGCACAACCAATCTATAAAGTTCAGGAAAAAAACTAAAAGCCAAAACCGTCAAAACAGATAATAAAGCCGCATAAACAAGCATAGAATACGGATTATACTCAATTGGTGATACCATAAAATAAACCATCATCACTATAAAAACGCCTCCCGCCACAGCAAGCGAATACGACAAATATTTTCCTGACGAATGTTTTATCATAACAACAGCCTCCGCTTGCGAATTATCTTCTATTTTTTTAACGCCTTCGTAAAGCCGCGTTTTGAAATTTTGGTCAAAATCTTTTATTCTTATCATAATTTTTTTTTTGTTTTTATCCAACATAAACCTCATCTTGAGTTATCGAAAACAAAATCCATGAGAAATTACCGTCAGTGATTTTGGAATTGCAATATTCACAAACTCCTGATTCGCCAATCTTGTCAATAGGTGCGCCACAAGAAGGACATTTCGACAAATCATTAATCTTGAAAACCGCTTTACGATTTGCAACAAATGTCCAATACTCTGAAAAATCTCTTAATTTTCTATCATCGCCCGCAATTTTGTTGCCGTTAGAATCTACAATATAATCCAAACATGCTGCAAATATACGCATAGTTACCATTTCATAATTGTAATCAACATCGTATTTTACAACTTCAATGTCTTTAACTACAAGATTATCAAGACGATTTGAATAGCCTAAGTTTTCAAGTTGTTTGTGATATTCGTTGAAATTATTCCACTGACGCTCACTCAACAAATGACGCGCTTTTGTCCAAGTATTCTCTGACCAATGTTTGTAAATCTCTGTAAAATAAGGTTTTACTATTAGATTTTTGAATTGTACAAACCCACCATAATCAGGATGATTTTCTTTGAAAGTTTGCGTATCTTCTTTAATTGTAGAAGAATAAATCGTTGGTAAACTTGTACCTTCCTCCCTTTGATAAGTCAACATATCTTGAGCAGAGGTACGTTGCATATTTTTTCTGTTAACACGACCTACTAACCACTGACTACTGTCAGCACTAATACTACTTCCACAATTTTTACAAACACCAGAATCAGTGAAATCAAGCACACTTCCGCAATGCGGACAACGTAAAACGCCAAATCCTTTAGGTTGTGGTGATTGCGAACCGTGTTTTCTTACAAAAGCCCAATCTTCTTCGGTCTGCAAACGGTATACAGCATTTGTTTGAGTATTTTTAATCGTATAATTTGAATTAAAATAAACAATTATTTTGTCCGTATGTTGATCTATTTCAATATCCGAGATTGTTACCGTTCCGACAACTATTTCAGAAAATTCGTTAGTCGCACCTAAATCAGGAACATAATTTATGAAAAAAGGTTTCACCTGCGAAAATTCCGGCTTATTGTAAGATAAGTAAAATCTATTGAAAATCATTGTAGCATAATCCAAAAACACAGGCACGGAAAAATTGTTATCAGCATTAACCAATTTTTGTATTTTTCCTGACAAAACACGCTGTTCTTTGTATAAATTATCAGCAGTGGCGGTGCTGACAACTTTTTCATCATCGTCGTTGCCACCAAATATTTTATTTTTTATATAAAGAATTACCAACCATATCAAGATGTTAAACAACAAATCCAAAGCAAAATTACCGGTGAAAGAAATAAACAATCCTCCTGAACCAGAACCGCCTCCACTATAATGATGCGAGCCACCACTATAACGATGCGAACCATGAAATCCATGTCCACCACCGGGACGTCCAAAAACGTCAGTAGCCGATAGTATCAGCAAACCGATAACTATCAACAACAAAAAAGGCAAATATTTAAAAATACGTTTTTTCATGCTATTCTCCTAAAATATCGTTGAAAACTCTGAAATTTTTCTCGTCAAAAGCAGAAGTATAAACTGCAAATTCCACTACGTCAAAATATCCAGCGTATTCTTCAAGCGCATCTTTGTAGGCTCTTGCCACAACTTGAGGGTCGTTCATAAACGCCCCGCAACCAAAAGCACCAAGAATCAAAACCTCAACACCCTGACCAGCCGCAACATTCAATATATGTTGAGCACGACTCAAATGAATGTCATAAAGGTCATCACTACTAATCATTACGGCATTATCATTACCCTCTGAATTGTATTTATTGGAAGGCTGAGGTCTAAGATTTGGAGCAGCACAAGTTATGACATCTGTTTTGCACCACTCGTCTTTGTCAAGCCTTTCGGGAAAATCCTCATCACTTTTTATAATTATAATATCAGGAGAATAAATTATATCGTCGCTATGAAGAGGATTGCCCTGACGACGATTTACAGTATAAAATTCCGTTTCAAGTCTTGACTGCGACAACACAGGATAAAGTGTTGAACAACGACACAAACATTCCTCTTGCGCAGTTGAACCTTTTGTAACACCTCCTCCGGGCGTTGTGGCTGATGCAAAATTAAGAACGGCAATCAATTTGTCGGAATATTCGTCGCTTTGAGCATAACGCATTGCTGCCTCAAAAGTTCTATATCTTGTAACTTTTATTTTTCCTTCACGATTTGGTTTTTCAAGTTCGTAATACTCGTCAGAAGGAATTATCTCGGTTTCTTTTTTAGAGTATTCTGTGCAATTATAAAGGTCTTCATCTTCTCCAATAAAGTTGATAGTATCCCAAAAAATATCAACAAGTTTTTGTCTTTTATCGTTATGATTATATGCCATAATTATTTAGATTAAAAAAAATTTGTACCCGCCACAAATATATAAATTATTTTTATATTCCAAGTTTTTTTAACTTATCTTTTTGAAAACTTACAACCCTTTTCGATTTTTTCTTCTAAAATTTTAGGACTTCCAGTTAGCACAATATGAGAACGATTTTTTGCTGAAATGTTCAACGTTTTTGCCGTATTGAAAAAAACGTCAGAATTGCCCGAAATTTCAGCCAAAGAATAATTGGACGAAAGTCTCAACCCTTCAAAACGGCTAAGTCCTGATACTGAAAGTTTTAAGTTATTAGTCTTACCTTCTATTGTCATAAGCGAACCACCTGAAACGATAAATTCGGAATTTTCGCAAACATATTTTTCAAAAACCGCTTTTGAAGAATCAACTGTTATTTTAGTAGACCTAAAATTTCCGTTGAAGTAACTTTCTGCTCCCGATTTTAAATTCAAGCCGAAAGCCGTAGACTTTATCGAACCCAAACCCACAGAATTAGTTTCAAGATTTATAATAATCCTTTTAGGACTAAAATTATTAAATTCAACTTTTGCGTTGTGATATGCCGAAAAATGTTCGAGGTTAGAATTTAAATTCAGAATAATTTTGGGTTGAACATTTGACGAAGTTTTCTTAACATCGCCATCAACATCCATACGGACTTTTTCAAGTCTAAAAACCGTTAAAACTCCTTTCTTTACCTTGACAGACAGATTTTTACCGCTATATTCGCATGTATTTTTTTCTGACTGATTAACAATAACTTCAATACTGTCCGAAATTATCACTTTTTTTATTTCTGGTAGTTTTTTTTGTGCCCAAACACTCAAAACGCAAAATAAAAAAGTTAGAAGTGTAAAAAATCTTTTCATTTTTATTAATTTTGCAACCGCTAAAAAAATTTAAATACTTTATTTTTATGGTTGAAATTTGCAGCATAGCCTCTGGCAGCAACGGAAATTGTTATTACATTGGAAATCAAACCGATGCAATTGTTATTGACTGTGGTATTTACTATTCTCATCTACACAAAAGATGCGATTTAGCCGGTATAGACCTCTCAAAAATACGCGCAATTTTTATAAGCCATGAACACGGAGACCATGTACGCGGGGTACGAGTTGTTTCAAAACGACTCAACATACCAGTTTATTTTACCGCAAAAACATTCAACCAAACTTATCAAAGAACACGTCCTGATTTTTACCGCGAAATTCAAGTTGGAACACCCGAAAATATTTGCGATTTCCAAGTAAACGCTTTCAAAAAATATCACGATGCCGCCGACCCCGTAAGTTTCCGCATTGAAACAGAAGGCATTAACATCGGTGTTATGACCGACATCGGTGTTGCAGACGTAACACTTTGCAAAGAGTTTTCAAAATGTCAAGCCGTTTTTTTGGAAAGCAACTACGACGAACAAATGCTTCAAAACGGCACATATCCCGAAATTCTGAAACAAAGAGTTGCTTCAAATATCGGTCATCTTTCTAATTCTCAAGCGTTTGCTCTTGTAAGAGATTTTTCCAACGAAAACCTAAAATGTATTATTTTTTCGCATGTCTCAAAAGAAAACAACACTCCAGAAAAAGTCCTTGAAAAGTTTTCAATTTTCGAGGACAAATATACAATGATTGTTGCTCCAAGATTCTCACCTGGAAGAATTATTAAATTAAATTAACTAATTCAAAAAAGATAGCCTTTGTTTTTATTGGATTGATGAAGTTATAAAAAATGTATTAAAATCGATTCTCGGCAATTTCATTTAACACCGAATTAAACGAATAAAACGAAATTGTCTTACAGAAAGTTACATTAAACAAAGCACCGCAAGCGGCAGCGAATTTAACGAAGAGGTGTATTCGTTAAATTTATAAAACAAAAAATTAACTTGTTGATTTTTAATTTATTAGTTTAATAAATTGTTTTGTTTTATTCGTTTAATTCGGTGTTAAAATTTTAAATGAAATCGCCGTAAACTTTCACAAGTATTTTTGTCAACTCATAACAATTTATTACATTTGCTAAAAATATCGTTGCACCATGGAAGACAAAGACATCCGCCAAAAACTCATCGTTCAAACAAAATTTTGGAATGCGCAAGAAGGCTACGAGAAAGGCAAGACTCAACAATTTTGGAACTCGATTCTCAAATGCTTCGACCCTAACATCAAGGTCGAGCAAATTATCGTGTACGAAAAACAGGTGAAAGATCCCACAACGGGCAGCACCAAGTTTATCGACGCTTACATACCGCACACCAAAGTTTTGATTGAGCAAAAAAGCAGCCACATCGCCCTCGACAAGCCCGAACCGCAGAGCGATGGCGTTGCGCTCACGCCATTCCAACAGGCTGAACGTTACGACAACTGGCTGCCACTCAGCGAAAAGGCGCGTTACATCGTCTGTTCTAATTTCCGCACAATAGAAATTCACGACCGCAACAAGCCGTTGGAGCCGCCTTACATTATACCTTTCACCGAGGACGGAATTTCAAAAAACTATTACCGCTTGAAATTCCTTTTAGACAGTGAATCAACCGTTTCGGCACTCGAAATTGCAGTCTCAAAGGCCGCCGCACTCCAAATTGGCTCGCTATACAACGACATCATCAAACTGTATTCAAAAACAGAACTTACGTCCGAATTGTTCCACAATATCAACGTCTTTTGCGTTAGGCTTGTGTTCTGCCTTTACGCCGAAGATTCGTTGGTGTTTAGCCGCAAAGATATGTTTGGGCTTTATCTCCAAACTTTCAATAAAAACCGCGACGAGTTTCGCCTGCATTTGAAACTTTTGTTTCAGACCCTCAACACGCCGCCATCGGAGCGCGACAGCGAGGACATTAGGCTCAACGAATTTCCATACACCAACGGCGGACTTTTTGCCGCAAATGTCAAGTTGCCGAAGTTGACCGAGACAATCGCCTTCAACATCACGCAAAAATTTTCGCTTGGTTTTGATTGGAGCCCGATAAATCCCGCAATTTTCGGGGCGATGTTTGAGAGTACGCTTTCGTCCAAAGACCGTCGCGAAGGCGGTATGCACTACACCACCACCGAAAATATCGACAAGGCACTTGCGCCGCTGTTTCTTGACGATTTGCGCTCACGGCTGAGCGACGCTACCAAAATTCCCGACCTCAACACAAAACGCGACGCATTGCTGAGCCTTCAAGACGAATTGGCTTCAATCCGCATACTCGACCCGGCGTGCGGTTCGGGCAATTTCTTGACATACTGTTTTATGGAACTCCGCCGATTGGAAAACAAAATTCTGTACGAATTACATTCCGCCGGTGTAGAGACGCGGTTAATCGCGTCTCTACAACGGTTTTGAAATCAACGAGTTTGCCGTCGATACCGCCAAGACCGCCCTGTGGATTGCTCAAAACCAAATGCTCCACGAAACGCAGCAAATCCTCGGCGAAAACATTTCGGAATTGCCGCTCTGCAATATCGATACTATCCACTGTGTCAACGCTTTACGCATCAACTGGGAGGAATATGTAAAGCCGTCAGAATTGGATTATATTGTCGGTAATCCGCCGTTTGTGGGCGCAAGAATTATGAACGAAGAACAGAAAGAGGAGATTCA
>CAJOGF010000038.1 GCA_905233995.1 uncultured Bacteroidales bacterium
GTGCTAAATAATAGTTACTTCCATTGGAAGAAGTTATCATTTAGTGCTAAATAACAATTACTTCCATTATAAAATTTTACGAATTAGGCGTTTTAATACGCATTGTGCCGGGGGTGTGAACCCACGGTCAAATAAGTTGACAAACGCCTAATTCGTAAACAAAAAAAAGGTTGTTTTCACAACCCTTTTTAACAAAATAAAAACAAAAACTGTTATTTTCTTCCTCTAATAAGGGAAATAACCCAAAGAATAATGATTGCACCGATAACTGCGCCAACGTATCCCCAAACAACTCCGTTTGGAAGAATACTTGACAGAAGTTTATTTCCAAGCCAACTACCAGCAAGTCCCACAAGAATGTTAACAATAAGACCATTGCCAGAACCACTGAAAATCTTTCCTGCTAACCAACCAATCACACAGCCGATAAGCAACGTTACTATAAATTCTATCATAATTATTGATGTTATTTATAAAAGTTAAACATTAAATCTAAAGTGCATAATATCACCGTCTTGAACCACATAATCTTTGCCTTCGATATGTATTTTTCCGGCTTCACGACAGGCAGCCTCAGAGCCAAGATTTATATAATCCTCCATTTTAATAACTTCAGCCTTGATAAAACCTTTTTCAAAATCAGAGTGAATAACACCCGCCGCTTGAGGTGCAAGTGCGCCTTTATGAAATGTCCAAGCACGAGATTCTTTTTCGCCAGAAGTGAAAAACGTTTCAAGATTAAGCAATTTATATGCAGAACGGATAAGTTTTACAACACCTGACTCTTTAAGTCCAAGGTCGTCAAGAAACATTTTTCTATCCTCATAACTATCCATTTCAGCAATTTCTTCTTCGGTTTTTGCAGCAATAACAAGAATTTCAGCATGTTCGTCTTTTACTGCCTGACGAACCGACTCAACGTACTGATTTCCTGTTACAACAGACTTTTCGTCAACATTACAAACGTACATTACCGGCTTTAGAGTCAAAAGGAAAAGTTGTTTTGCGGACATCTGTTCGTTTTCATCTAAATCTGCCGTTCTTGCGGATTTTCCCTCCAACAAAACCGCTTTAATTTTGTCCATAACCGTTAGAAGCAATGCTGCGTCCTTATCTTTGGAAGTTTTAGCGATTTTTTCCGTTTTAGCATAACGTTGCTCAATAGTTTCAAGATCTTTTATCTGAAGTTCTGTGTCAATTATCTCTTTGTCTCTTACTGGATTAACACTTCCGTCAACATGAACAACGTTTTCATCGTCAAAACAGCGCAAAACATGAATAATGGCATCTGTCTCACGAATATTTGCTAAAAATTTGTTACCGAGTCCCTCGCCTTTGCTTGCTCCTTTCACAAGACCCGCAATATCAACTATTTCAACCGTAGCAGGCACAACCTGAGCCGGATGATCAATTTTTTCGAGTTCTATAAGCCTATCGTCAGGAACGGTTATAACACCAACATTAGGCTCTATTGTACAGAACGGAAAATTTGCCGCCTGCGCCTTAGCATTAGAAAGACAATTAAACAATGTTGATTTACCTACATTCGGCAAACCGACTATACCACATTGAAGTCCCATTTATTTAGTTTATTTTTTTATCTTCTACAATAGAATTTTTAGTTTTGAAATACATTACAACATACGCCAAAAGTGCCAACAAAATAAGACTCGATGAAATTGCTGCAATTATCGAACCTATTTTTACCGATTTAGGCGCAAATCTAAACTCAACCACATGTTCGCCTTGAGGAATTTTAACTGCCCTCAAAATATAATCAGCACAGACATGAGAGGTCTCATTGCCGTCAATATAAGCCGTCCAACCCTTAGGATAATAAACTTCCGAAAAGACTGCAACTCTTTCTTGCGAAGCCGATACATTGTATTTCAAATAATTAGGTTTATATTCAGAAAGCGTTATAACACTTTTGTCATCAGAATAAGTCTGCTCTTTTGGCAAACTATTTACAAACTCAGGAAACAAGTTTTTGTTGATAATTGCAGTTTTTGCAGGGTCAACACTTTTGAGGTGTCCAATTTCTTGATCAGCATTTTCAACAACATCAAATCTATTAACAAACCAAGCGTTGCCGTATGTGTTCATATTGATAAGCGGCATTTGCGAAGGGTTAAGTATAATAAACTTAACATTCAGCATATTCAACATTGGATTGTGTGTAATATAATCCTGAAATTTCTCGTCCTGCTGTGATGCCAAATTACGAGCATACATCACAGTCGGCGACAAAAGCGTATCAATAAACTCCTGATAACGACGCATTTTTGCACCATGGTATCCGCCAATTGACTTATGATAATAAGGTGTAATACCGTCATTAAAAACATTAGCACCAAGATTAAGAACTCTGAAATCAGGGTCAGTATCTTTCAAAATAAATTGGTCAGCATTTGACGGACTAAAAATTCGGTTAGAACCAACATTTGACTGATAATCCTGCGGACCTAAATATCTTACATCAACAGTCCAAAGGTCAATTACCGCTACAAGACCAACTACTATTATAAAGGCGTTCTTTTTTTCAACCTTGGTCTGTGTCAACAAAAACAACGCTCCAGCGGCTACCAAAATAAAAAGAAACGATCTAATAGCATCAGCACTTAAAATAGCACGTCTTGCATTGGAAAGTTCGTTTTCAAATATTGAATAAGCCTGAGCCTGCTCCGGCTGAGAGGATTTTATTTGAGCAAACGTTTCAGCCTCTTGCGCAGAAATTACACTTCCTCCAAGTGTTGGAATCAACCACAAAAGCAAACAAATACCCGCCGTTAAACCAAAACTCAAAAAGAAATATGATTTTTTTTCTATTATAATATTAGGATTATCGTAAATTGTTTTGAGAGCCATCATAGCCACAAACGGCACTGCAACCTGCGCTATAACCAACGCCATAGAAACAGAACGGAATTTATTGTACATCGGGAAATAATCGAACATCAAATCCGTCCAAAAGCCAGCATTACTACCCCATGACATAAATAATGAAAACAATGTTGCAGCAAGTAACCACCATTTTGCTTTTGAATCAACAATAAACATTCCCAAAACAAACAAAAATATAATCACCGCTCCCAAATAAACAGGTCCAGAGGTGAAAGGTTGATTTCCCCAATATCGCGACGAACCCTTCACAGGCTCCAACATTTCTCTTCTTTCAACCGCTTTAACAGCATTTTCGTCATTTCCAATTGCTTGAGAAACTCCACCTTTGAAATCAGGAATAAGAAGCGTCATGCTCTCTCCTATTCCATAACTCCAAGCCAAAGCATAATCTTTGTCAAGACCAGAGGATTGTTGTTTGTTGGAAAGTTCGCTTTTACTACGAGTAGAATACTTACTATATTCCCATGTTGTCCAAAGATTTGTGATATTAGGAAGAACAGCAAAAACTATTGCAACAAGCGCAATTACAGAGGCTTTTAAAAAGTTGTGCAACCAACTTGTATCGTTTTGCCTATCAAGATACGAGATAACAAATCTGTAAACAACATACATGGCACACATAATAGCCAAATAGTACAAAATTTGCGTATGGTTACAAGCAATTTCAATACCTAACGAAAACGCTAACAACAAACCGCCTTGAATAAATTTCTTGTTGTAACAATATATCACTCCTGCCAAAACTGGCGGCATATAAGCAATAGCATAACATTTTGTAATGTGTCCAGCGGCTATAATTATAATATTATAACTTGACAGCGCAAAAACAAGAGCACCTATAACCGCAATTGTATTTGAAAACTTCAGACTTTTTAGCAATACATAAAAGCCTAACAAATACACAAACATTATCGCCATTGTAGAATACGGCAGACAAAGGTGCAAAAACCTTTGCAACGCTAAATGGATATTAAAAGTTTCAGGTGCTTTAATCTGATATGCAGGCATACCCGAAAACATAGAATTTGTCCAAGCGGAATATTCACCAGTTTTTTCTTCAAACTGCGTAATTTCCCTTGACATTCCCTCTGCATGAATATTATCGCCTTGAGTAATGCTTTTTCCTTCAAGTTCGGGATAAAAATAAATTACACTTACAAATATGAACGCAATAACGGTAATCAAAACCGTCAAAGCCTCTTTGGTAAGAACATGCTTTTTAAGAAATTCAATCATCTTTTTTTACTTTTCAGTGCATAAAAACGCTGCAAAGTTAAAAAACTTTTGCATATTTAGAAAAAAGTTTTCTAAGTTTGCAGACAAATTTCCAAAAAAAGAAATCGAATATGTTTAGAATCGGCAATATAGAAATCAACCGTTACCCACTAATACTTGCTCCTATGGAAGATGTAACGGATTTATCATTCCGTTATATTTGTAAACAATACGGAGTAGACTTGATGTATACAGAATTTATTGCAAGCGAGGCTCTTATAAGAAATGTTGACAAAACCATTAAAAAGATGGGAATCAAGGACTTTGAACGTCCTGTTGGTATACAAATTTACGGTCATGACGTAGAACACATGGTGGAAGCAGCAAAAATTGCAAGAGAACATAACCCCGATTTAATTGACATAAATTGCGGCTGTCCTGTCAAAAAAATAGCAACACGAGGCGATGGTGCGGGTCTACTCAGAACACCTGACTTAATGGTTGAAATTGTAAAAAAAGTTGTTCAAGCGGTTCCTGACATGCCAGTTACTGTCAAAACGCGTCTTGGTTGGGACGAGGACAGCAAAATAATCGTTGATTTAGCCGAAAGACTTCAGGACTGTGGAATCAAAGCCTTAACAATACACGGCAGAACAAGAATGCAACTTTACAAAGGCGATGCTGACTGGACACTGATTGGCAAAGTTAAAAATAATCCAAGAATTACAATTCCAATTATTGGCAACGGCGATATTGACTCACCACAAAAAGCCAAACAAATGATTGATAATTACGGAGTTGACGCCATAATGATAGGTAGAGCTGCAATAGGTTGTCCTTGGATTTTCAAAAGCATAAGAGAATATCTTGAAACAGGTGTTAACCCTAAAGAACCGTCAATAAAAGAACGTGTGGAGTTAACAAAACTTCAATTAGAAACTTCAATGCAATACAAAGGCGATAGACGCGGAATTTTGGAAATGCGCCGACATTATTCTCAATACTTCAAAGCGTTGCCAGATTTCAAAGACTACCGCATAAAACTTGTAACGGAAGACGATAAACAAGTAATTTTCAGCATTTTAGATGAAATAAACGACAAATACGGCAGTATTTTTTAATAAAAATTAACAAAAACACATTCTAATAACGTCAATTCAAGAAAAAATCATAAAAAATTATCATTTTTACCGCTTAAAAAGCGGTTTTTTTATGCAATTTTTCAAAAAAGTAGCATAAAAATTTGTACAAAACAAATTGTCGTTTTAACTTTACAGACATAAAACAAAAAGATACTTTTTTTAATGTAATGTTTGCTATTATAAAAATGCAATTGATTATAGATTAATAAAAATTTATAATTAACTGGATTTAAAAACATAAAAAAAGCGAACATTATGAAAAAATTATTTTTCAACGTTATCCTCGTATGTCTTGGGATTTTGAACTCAAGTAGCGTAAGCGCACCAACTAACAAAGGAAATCAGGATAACAACATCAAGATTAAAATTGAAAAGTTTACAAATGATTTTACGTTTGTAAACCAGTATTTTATGCGTTTCAAGCCAACTGAACAATTCTCCAAAACAGAATCACCACCTTGAAACTTAGAAAAAGAGAAGAAAACTTTTAGCAAAGAAAATCTTTCTTCTAATAGTGTCCTTTACGAAAAAACAATTGCCTTTATAAAAAAACATGAAGGATTTGCTGGCGGAAAACCATATTATTGTGTAGCCGGCTATAAGACAATCGGTTATGGACATGTTATAAAAGAAAAAGAAAATTTCGGTGATAAAATCACGAAAAAGCAAGCGGATATTCTTCTTAGAAAAGATTTCAACAAATGTATAAATTTGGCGAAAAAAAACTCTAACGGACTTTCTGAAAATCAACTTTTGGCAATCGCACATTTCATCTACGCCAAAGGCATAGGAAACTATCTTAAAAGTGAACTCAAGAAAAAAGTTGACAACAAGGAAAATCCTGATGATGAATTTTTGAAATGGTGCAAATACCATTCAAAAAAACATAACGGCAAAATTATCAAAAGTAAATACAGTTTAAAAATCCGACAATGGGAAATACAAATGTTCAACGGGCTGTTATAGGCTTTCCCCCCAGCGGGTACTGTTGTTTTCGATTTTCAATAAATCCAAAAATATCAGAGTATTATTTGATAATCAAAGCATTCGCCAATGAAATAAAAAAAAATATAAAAAAATTTGTTTGTTTCATAAGAATAATTTATTTTAGCAAACTAAAATAGTTGTGGGCTGAAATGATGCCCACAGCCATGAATAATGAATAATTATTCGGAAGTTGTGCTGATTCTCCTGCCGAAAACCTAGGAAATTTTCGTTAAATCAAGGAGAAAAGCACAGCGACCGGCTCATATATTTGGGCGTGGTCTGTATCATTGTATTTTTTTGGTTTGGCTATCCTAGGGCCTTCGGCAGAAAGTACAACAGAAAAGCAGACGCGCTTTTTTGTTTATAAGGACTTCCGAAACATTTTGTTTGATTGTTTAATAGTTAACACAATGTATAATTTAAAACGCAAAGAACAATGATTAGGAAGTTTTTGATTGCGGCAATACTGACGATGACGGTTGCCGCAGGCGCATGGGCGCAGAAAGATGGATCGGCAGAGAAAAAAGAGGAGGCCAAAGGTACACCGTCCGAAGCCGCTCAAAATGTTCAGTTGGCAGCAAGTCTTGCTAAGTATGGCTATGACAATATGAACGCATTGTCACTTATTCAGGCGGCGCAGATTGTCAAGGAGAACGGCATCCAAAGAAAAGACGAAGAGGGAGAATCCGAAGGCACAGTAAACCAAGGAGACAAGAAAAACGGTAAAATTTCTCTTGATGTCAATCAGTTGTTAACAGATGCCACGGAGTATGCCTCTGGCGATAAAACACTTTTAGCGTTAGTGGACAAAGTGAAAAACACAGCATCAAGAGGTGCTGTTAACGGTGCCTACACAACATACTATAGAGTGGCTGCTCATGGCTCGGTAACATTCTATACTAATTTCTACGGACAATCGTTCTGTGAAGCAGTAGTTGTAGGAGACGGAGACACAGACCTTGACGTATATGTATACGATGGCAATTGGAACTTGATTGATAGCGACACCGACTACTCTGACAGATGCTATGTGTCTTGGAATCCAAGATGGACTGGCAAATTCTACATCAAAGTTGTAAACAGAGGCGGAGTTTACAACAACATGTATTTCTATCACAATTAATTAGAAAAAATTTCACAAAAAAAGGCGGGACAATTTAATATTTTCTCGCCTTTTTTTCTAAAACAAAAGTTATGAAAAGAGCGATTATAATACTTTCTTTAATTTTGATAAACAGCAACGTCTTTGCACAGGATTTCCAAAAGCAAATGTCCATAGGTAAAGAATATACAAAGAAGGCTCTTTATGAAAAGGCAATTTCAGCATATAAAAAAGCCGAGAAAACAGCGTCCCGCAAATATGAAAAAAATATTGTTTTTCAAGCACTTGCAGACAACTATAATAAAATTTCAGATTATAACCACGCAATGGATTATTATCTGAAACTCAATTCAATTTACAATGGAGAAAATCAAAAGAGAGTATTGCTCAATCTTAGCGACTTGTGGCTCTTGACTGGTCAATATCAGATGGTTATCGACAATTTCAGAAATATGACCGACTGTCCTGACGAAGCCAAAAGGCTCGTCAATATTTCATCTGCATATTGCAGATTGAACAGAGAAGACGAGGCTTTAACTTTTTTGGACAATATTCTAAAAGATAGAAACTCACGTTATTATAAAATCGCCTTGCACAACAAAGGCTACATCTTGTGGCAAATAAAAAACTATCACGATGCCGAAAAATGTTTAGACAGAGCTATCTCTCTGTATGACAACGACGACGAAAGAAAATATATCTGTCAAGCCAACCTCGCAGTCGTGAAATCAGAATTGAAAAAGCATGATTTTGCCAAAAAACTGATACAGCAAACCCTTGATTGGCAAGAAAAAAACATCGGAAAAAATCATCTTGACTACATAATTTCGCTAAGGAAAAAGGCGGAGATACTCTATGCCGCTGGGGACAAAATAGATGCAACAATTGAGAGCAAAAATTTCTTTTTTCTAATTAAGGACTATATTTGCAAACATTTTGCATATATGACAGAAAACGAAAGACTTAGTTTTTGGCATGGACAAAAAAAATTTATTGACGAATGTTACACCCTTGGCGCACACGATGAAGAATTTCTGTTTAATGTGGCAGTATTTTCAAAATCGATTTTGACACAAGCAAACAAGAATTTCAACGAATTGGCGCAAAAAGACAAAAAACTCTCAGCGCAGTATGATTCACTATTGGAGATGAAAACCAAAATGTTGAGCGCAAATTTGGAACAACGCAGGGAACTCGAAAAAAATGCCCAGATTCTTGAAAAAGAACTTATGAACAAAATGCCCGGCTTGAGCAAATTTTTGTCAGAATTGAATATCTCCGACAAATACATAAACAAAATTCTTGAACCTAACAACGTGGCGATTGAATTTGTGTATTACAATTGGAAAGATACAATGCGTTACGCCGCCTTGCTGAAATTTCCCGACGGCATGGTGAAAAACGTGCCACTTTTCACGAAAGAAGAAATTGAAGACTATCCGATGAACGCTGGCAAACTCCATACGCTGAAAGAATGCATCAATTATACAAAACCGCGAACACCGCTGTTGGAAAAATCAAAAGCAATGATTTACAGCGACACGGCAATATCAAACTTAGTTTGGAAAAATATTATCAAAGAAATACCGCTAAATGCTGAAGTCTATTTTTCGGCTGATGGAATTTTGCACAACCTTGCAATTGAATATATATGTTATCAACGTCCTGATTTAAAAATACATAGATTATCCTCAATGCGCTCGTTACTCGAAAAGAACAAGCAACGTCCCGATTTGGGGGCAACACTGTTAATTGGCGACATCAACTATGACGACGCCACTCTCGCCTCCCAAAACGTTGACACAATTCCTGACAGAAGCGGCAGCAAAATTCTTGGCAACAACTGGGTCACGCTGAAAAATTCAATCAAGGAACTACAATCGGCAAAAAACATCTTCAAACTAAGTTTCAAGCAAATGCTGATGAAGAACGCTGCAACAGAAGAAGTTGTCAAAAAAATGCTGCCACGCTACAATACGATTATATTTTCGACACACGGATATTCAAAATCTTCGCTTGAAATTAGGGATATCAATAAGTTTCAGGACAACATCGCAATTGATAGTGCGATGACAATGTGTGGAATAGTTTTGTCGGGAGCTAATGTGCTTTCCAATCAGGATTCGTCTTTCCAATATTATGAGGACGGATTGTTGACAGGCTTGGAGTTCAGTCGGTTAGACTTGTCAAATGTCGATTTGGTTGTATTCTCAGCGTGTGAGACAAACTTGGGCGCATTGACAGCGGACGGAGCTTTCAATTTGCCAAGAGGTCTCAAAAAGGCGGGCGTAAATTCAATAATCGCTACACTTTGGGAAGTTGACGACAAACTCACAAAGGAGTTTATGACTATGTTTTTCAGGCAGTTGAAACTCGGTAAAACCAAATACGACGCATTGATAGCGGCACAAAATCACATCAAACGCCTTCCATCTCACAACAATCCATACTTTTGGGCACCGTTTGTGTTGATTGATGGTCTAAACTAAAAAAAATCTAAGGTTATGAAAAAGATTGTATTTGTAATAATATTTTTGATTCCGATGGTTGTTTTGGCGCAGAGCAAGCAGTCGAACTACGACAACTGGGTTTATAATGGTGATAAAAACATTACCGAATATCAAATTCCTGACGGAGTTAGAACAATCGCAAAATTTGCATTTGATAGTTGTGTAAATTTACGGACAGTTAAAATCCCGGCAAGTGTTGTTGAAGTTTATGATTCAATATTATTCAGATATTGCGATAATTTGGAAAATATTGAAGTAGATGCTGACAATAAGCATTTTTCTTCTTTGGATGGTGTTTTCTTCAATTATGACAAAACAAAATTGATCTATTGTCCTAATGGTAAAACTAAAAACGGGTATTCAATTCCACAAAGCGTAAAAGAAATAGCGTATGGCGGTTTTGCACGTTGTACGAATTTAATAGAATTGGTTATTCCTGATAATGTCACGATTATAGGAAATTGTGCATTTTCAGGATGCGAAAATCTTACAAGAATTGTACTACCAAAAAGTATCAGCATTATTAATGAATATACATTTTATCGTTGTAAAAATCTTTCAAAAATTGAAATACCGGAAGGTGTTGTAAGGATTGGTGAAAGCGCATTTGATGGCTGCGAAAACTTATCAGACATTGTTCTTCCAAATTCTATTGATTCAATTGGCGAATTTGCATTTGATGAATGTAAAAATCTTAAATCAATAGTTATGCCGGATAATGTGAAATATATTGGCGATTATGCATTCAGTGAATGTGATAATTTGACAGAAATCAAATTATCCTGCAACATTGAGCAGATAGGAAAAATTTATAAATGCGGCAAAATATCTTCCATTACGATACCCGAAGGTGTTAAAAAAATTAATAATTGGGCTTTTGACAGTTGTCAAAATTTAAGGGCAATCAAGATTCCGGCGAGTGTTACAGAAATCGGAGATTCTTTAAGTTTCCTAAGCTGCTACAATCTTGAAAATATTGAAGTTGCCCCGAATAATATGAATTATTCATCGCAAGATGGAGTTTTATACAATAAGGATAAAACAAAATTAATCTTTTGTCCTAATGTTAAGGCGAAAAATGGTTATAAAATACCAAAAAGTGTAAAAGAAATTGGTCCGTATGGATTTGCATGTTGCAAGGATTTGTCAAAAATTATAATACCCGACAATGTTACTTCAATAGGCACAATGGCTTTTGCTGAATGTGCTAATCTGCAAAAAATAGAATTGTCCAAAAAAATTGAGACCATTGAGGAATTAACATTTCAAGGTTGCAATAGATTACAAAAGATAGAAATTCCCAACGGAGTTACATCAATTGGAACTGGTGCTTTTGTCGAATGTGATAGCCTTATGTCTGTTTCTATTCCCGAAAGTGTAACATTGATAGAGGCAAACGCCTTTCAGGATTGTGCCAACCTTGAATACATAAAATTGCCTTCAAAATTAGAATGGATTAGTGAATGCCTTTTTTTGAATTGCAAAAATTTGAAAACAATTGACATTCCTAATGAAGTGAAATCAATTGGACTTTATGCATTCTATAACTGTCCAAATCTAAAAACAGTAAATTTGCCTGACAAATTGGAAGAAATTGGTGCATGGACATTTGGTCTATGTACTAATCTACAAAGCATAACCATTCCTGAAAACTTAATTTCATTAGGCAATGGTGCATTTTATGGCTGCGAAAGTCTTGCTTCTGTTGTACTTCCTAAAAAGATTACGATGCTTAATGACCAATTATTTGCAAAATGTACAAATCTGAAATTAGTAAGCCTGCCCAAAAATCTTAAGGTTATCGCAAGAGCCGTCTTCGGCAACTGCAAAAAGTTAGAAACCATAGAACTTCCTAATGGAGTTAAAACCATAGGTCAAGCCTCGTTTTGGCATTGTGAGAATTTGTCTGCTATTTTCATCCCTGAAAGTGTAGAAAGTATCGAATTGGAAGCATTTGGCGGTTGTAAAAGTTTAAAATCGATTACTTTGCCACGCAATCTTACAACCATTGGGGCAAGATTGCTATGCAATTGTGAAAACCTAACGGATATAATTATTCCGCAAAATGTAACTATAATTGATACTGCTGCATTTGCAATGTGTGAAAAACTGACAAATATTAATCTTCCCAAAAAGATTAAAACTATTCCGTTTGGGCTTTTTTTAGGTTGTGAAAACATTACCAATATTTTAATTCCTGAAAGCGTAACTACCATTGAATCATACGCTTTTCAAGATTGTAAGAATTTGAAATCAATTACCATTCCTGAAAGTGTAACAAAAATTGATACAGGGGCTTTTGTTCGTTGTGAACAATTATCCGAAGTAAATTTGCCTAAAAATCTTAAAACAATTTCTGTTGGACTTTTTTTAGGTTGTGAAAACCTCACCAATATTTCAATTCCTGAAAGTGTTAAAAAGATAGAATCGTATGCTTTCCAAGATTGCAGCACCTTACGTTCTATTAAAATTCCTGATAATGTCAGTTTGATTGATAGTGAAACATTTGTGAATTGTGTTAATCTATCAAATATTTACTTACCAAATGGAATACAAACTATTACAAGAGCGTTATTCGGCAACTGCAAAAACTTGAAATCCATCATTATTCCAAAAACTGTGCATACAATAGAATCATACGCTTTTCAAGATTGCAAAAATTTAAAAACAATTACCATTCCTGAAAGTGTAACAAAAATTGATTCTGCGGCATTTTTAGGATGTGAAAATTTGTCTGAAATTAATCTGCCAAAAAAACTTAGAACTATTCCGTATGGTCTTTTTATTGGTTGCGAAAATCTTACGGATGTTTCAATTCCTGAAAGTGTAACAGCAATAGAACCATACGCATTTCAAGATTGCAAAAATTTAAAATCAATTACCATTCCTGAAAGTGTTGAGAAAATAGAATACGGCGTATTTGTGAGTTGTGAGAAATTGGCTGAGATTTCATTGCCCAAAAAACTAAAAACAATATGTGGTGCTACATTTATGGGGTGTAAAAGTTTGAAATCATTAGTAATACCCGATAATGTAACCGAAATTGGTGAAGGTGCCTTTAGTTTTTGCGATAGCCTGACTTCTATTACGTTGCCTAAAAATTTGACTCAAATAGAACACAATATGTTCAAAGATTGTAAAAATCTCACCGAACTCATCATGCCAGATGGTGTTACAGAAATACCTGAATCAGCGTTTTATGGTTGCGACTATTTGAAAAAAATTGTATTGCCAAATAGCATAAAAAAAATTGGCAAGTATGCATTTCGAAATTGTAAGAATTTGGAAACAATCAACATTCCTAAAAATGTATCAATAATAGATAGTGCTGCTTTTTTAGATTGTGAGAATCTTAAAAATATCACAATTCCATTTAGTGTAAAGACAATTTCATCTGCTACATTTGGAGGCTGTAAGGCTCTTATGTCTATTGAAATTCCAAATAGTGTAACATCGGTAGAGGAAGAAGCCTTTGTCAATTGTACGAGCATTGAGACGATAAAACTACCCGACGGAATTACAAGGATTTCTCGAATGCTCTTTGCAAATTGTGAAAATCTTACGAATGTTTCAATTCCTAAAAGTGTAACGGTAATAGAACCTTTTGCTTTTCAAGATTGCAAAAACTTAAAGTCAATTATAATTCCTGATAATGTTGCTAAAATTGATACTGCCGCATTTTTAAGATGCGAAAAATTGCTTGAAATCAATCT
>CAJOGF010000039.1 GCA_905233995.1 uncultured Bacteroidales bacterium
CGGCTATTATATATCACCCCTACGGGGTTTGGCTACCGAATTATATTTGAAACCAAGTCCTGAAAGGACGAAATATAATAGACGGGGGTGTGAACCTCCGGCGCAATGCGTATTAAAACGCCTAATTCGTTTCATCAAAATGTATAACTATTTCTTCGTAAGGCGTTGTTAAAGTAAGAAGCGGGGTGAATCTGCGGGGCAAAAAAATAAATGGATTGATTTGTTTTTGTTAGATTTTTAACATATTTTTGCGGTATTATTGTAAATTTAAAAAGACACAAAAATGAAATCAATTTTTTTTATGACATCTTGTTGCTGGCAAATAAAAGTAAATGCGAAAAAGATTATTGTAATTATTGCGATGTTGTTGTCTGCTTTTGAGTTGAAAGCACAGGACGACTATCAGCCGGTATTGGAGCATAGAGCCGATAGAGTGGTGATTTTTCCGCAGAGAATCGAAAATCTCGATGACGACGTTTCTGTTATGGACGTGCTGTTGATGTATCCTGAAACTCTTGTTAGAAGTTATGACGAAATTATCGATCGTTACCAAATTCGTGTCGAAAACCTTAATCAAGAGGCAGATATGCGTATTTTTCTCACAACTTTAAAAGCCAAATATGTGGAGAAAATTCAGGTGTGCGATAATCCTGACGTTATGAAAGGTAGCAAAAATCTTGGTGGCGTTATCGACATCAACTTGGTTAGAGGTTTAGAAGAAAAAGATATTTATATAGGTTTTGAAGCCGACACAAAAGGCGTTTTGCATTTTCCTGCTTTCAATGCCGTTTATGGCAACGGAAAAACCGATGTTCTTGTTAGCGCAAGCCTTGAAGATAAGTCAAAACACGGCGACTACAATGCTTTGGCTCGTTATCATGCCAAAGTAAATCAAGCACTTAACGAAAATCATAATTTTATGTACGATGTCATGGGACATTATTCTCATTCCAATCTTGATGGAAATAACGATTCGAGGTTTCATGGTACGCAATTTCAGTACGATGGAATTTTCAACGATAAGGGAACCATGCTCACCGTTGACCTTGGATACGAGTATTATGACGATGGTTTTTCGTCGCCGTCAACAACAATGTTGAAAAATGGTGAAAGAAATCGTGAATTTTGGCAGATTTATATCGTTGAACTCAATACTCCACTTGCCGATGGACTTGATCTTTGTGTAGGGTGGGAGGGCGACTATGCCAATACAAAACTGAAACATTCTCAACAACTTGCGCTAACTTCTGGAGAAAAACAATCTATTGAAAATGCTTTCAATTTGAAAACTCTACCGACGGATTTTAGTGTCAAAGACAAGATAAAAACAGGCAACAATGATGCTTATATTCAGTTTGACTATTGTGTTGGTCCGCTGTCGTTGACAATTGGCGACCGTATTATGTTTTATCGTTATGGTTACAAAAACGACATCAACAATTCTGACGAGAGCCGTAAATCTCCTTATAATCTTGTGGTTGCAAGTGCGATATTGTCGCCAAATCCGCATCATCAAATTCAAGGAGCGTATTTTAGACGTTTTGTAACTCCTGATTCTTATGATGTACACAATTATTTGCATTTTGATACAGACGGTCGTAGTGTCATAACAGGCAATCAGAATCTTGACTATCAACCTGCAGATCTTTATCGTTTTGGTTATACATTTTCCAAGCCGAAGATATTGGCTTCATTAATAGCAAGTTATACTGACACACATAATGCAGTGGTTGATATAGAAACTCTTTACCACGGAATACCTGTTGCTTCTTGGGACAATGACAATTCATCGTGTGGAATTACTAATATTGATGCAAGTGCAACGTTGATTTCGGGAAAATTTTTGCTGACAGGTGGTGCAAGTTTTTATAATAAGCATTTTGGTGGCGACAACTTTAATTATGGTTATTTTCGTCTTGCACCATCGCTTAGACTTTCTGGCAAATGGAGAATTGATTGTCAGACAGTTTATTGTACAAAAAATACTCTTGAAAAACTTGCAACAGATACTGACGTTTTTGCAACATTGTCGCTGCAAAAGACTTTCGGAGAACACTTGACAATTTCGGCTCAATGGCATGATATTTTCTGCAAAGATTTGTCAGCAGGAAATTTTAGAATATTGTATTACTTTTAAATACTTACAACAGAAAGTTAATTTATGAAAACACTTAATTTTTTGACAATAGCATTTTTTGTGTTGACGTTAGTAGGCTGTTCAACACAATCGGATAAGAAAATACATAAATTTGACCAGTTGGCGGGTAAGAAAATTGTTATTCAGCAGGGAACGACTTTTGAGGCTTTGCTCAAAGAAAAGTATCCGACGTTTGATGTCATTAAAGTGCCGACTTCGTTTGACGTTTTCAAGACTGTGATTGGAGGAATCGCGGAGTACGGTATTGATGAGGATATTTCTGCTATTCAGATGATGAGTAATGGTTTGAGTATTGATACCTCGCACATTGATATGCCACCAGTGCCGATGGGTGCTATTTTCAACAAAAGCAATGTTGTTTTACAACAGCAGTTTAATGTTATGATTGACTCTCTCGAAAAGTGTGGACGTTTAGATGAAATTCGTGAAAAATGGTTCAGTTCGGTAACGCCGTCGTCGATTCCGATTCCTGAATGTAAGGTGAAAAGGGGAGAGCCACTTAGAGCCGTTACGGAGGCAGATTATCCACCTTTCAATATGATGGTATCGGGAAAAGTGTCGGGTTTTGACATCGAACTTATGACCATTTTTGCAGAAAGTCTTGGTCGTCCGCTTGAAGTGTCAGCAATGGCTTTTGATAATTTGATTCCGCATATTGCTGCTTCAAAGGCTGACTTTGCAATTGCGGGAATCTCCATCACAAAAGACCGCGCTGAGAAAGTGTTGTTTTCAAAGCCGTACAACTACACTTATACAACGATTGTGTTCTTGAAAGAGGAATGAGAAAGTATACAAAATAAGGTCGGGTTCTATACAAGAGTCCGACCTTTACTGATATTAGTGGACAACAAAATACAATTTGATACACGAGCATTACGATTACAAACAACATATTACGGTTCTCATAGCCTTGAATTACTATACGATCTAAAATAGACCCCATAAATGCAACTACAAGAGCTGATTTTCAGAATTCACAATATATAAATATATCAAGTTCCATCCGATTCGTTGGCAGTGGGCAATCCATGCAGGGTGGTTAGGAAAATTGATAATGAATGAAAGTAAGCAAATTGTATTGTTTATTAAATATTTTTGTCCTATCTTTGTGGCTGACAAACTTTAATACAATCTGAAATGAAAAAATCATTATTAATTATCTTGACAGCAGCTGTATGCGGCTGCCAGTCTAACCAAGGCAACAACGCCTCACAGTCTGAAAATCAATCTGAAAATCAGACAACTACAACCGAAACAAAAACACAGTCGGAACCCGCTATCGACATGACTGTCGATTGGGAAAAACCGCTCTACACACTCGACATTGAAACCGGCGACACCCTTCTAAAATGGGTTTACGACGGCAACACTGTTATTGAATACTCCATGGGCGACTACGGCGAGGGCAGCACCACCTACAAGTACGACGACAAGCACCGTCTCGTGTCCGACGACGGCACCATCAACACCGG
Source organism: uncultured Bacteroidales bacterium (assembly GCA_905233995.1). GTDB lineage: Bacteria > Bacteroidota > Bacteroidia > Bacteroidales > UBA3824 > UBA3824. The sequence continues at coordinate 3,631 of CAJOGF010000039.1, forward strand.
CAACACCCACCACAGCAGCATGGAATATATCTATCAAGACAAAAAACGCTATGGCACTGGCCAGGAAAGCACCGAGGGCTACCCTTCGTACACCGAAATCGAAGAAATCGTCTGGTACGCCGACGACAACTACACTCTTGACACCTTGGTGCAGAACCTTACCGCCGAAATGGAATGGGAGGAGGACGTTGAGAAAGACAAAGAGGTGGAAAGTTCAACCGTAAAAAAATACAAAGACGGCAAACTCATCGACGAGACAACCTACGGCGGCGACTACATCAACACCAAAGACCTTGCATCGATTTTCCGTTCGCGTACTATATACAAATACAATTCGGCAGGACTCCTTTCCGAGGCAACAATGCTCGACAAAGACGGCAACCCTCTTGGAGAATATGCCACAACAACCTACACTTACAGCGACAACAAATGCGAATCAACCAACACAGGCACCGGCTCGTATTACAAGAAGAAATAGCACATTTTTATCTCAGAAAACACGGAAATATTTGTTTTAGGATTTCCGTGTTTTCTGTTTATTAACAATAAAAACTTTAGAAAAAATGGAAACCGTATATTCTATAATCATGGCGGCGATGGGCTTCGGAATACTGTTGTATTCTGCCATCGCCTACTTGTCGGGCGACCCTATTTTGTTGTTCACAAACGTCTATTCAATCCCCGACGACCCGAAGAAAAAGAAACTGTACACACGTCAGTTTGCAAAACTGATGGCACTCATTGCTCTTGCATTTTTAGCGAGCAGCCTTGTGGGACTGACGCAAATCTATTGGCTTGCGGTACTTGTGCTGATAGGAGGATTCGTTTTTGCAGGAATTGCTGGGAAGAAGATTATGAAGAGAGAAAATTGGGATAAGTAGGCGCGTTACTTCGCCGCACTACACAAACTCCCCATTCAACGCCTCAATCTCCACCTCTGCTTTTTGGTGGTTTTGTCGTAGTTGATGGCGACGAAAAGGAGATTGCCTTTATAGTTTTCGAGGGTGTCGAAATATTGGCGGCTTTGAATCTGTTGCAATGCCTTTCTGGTTCGATTAAAATGTAACAATCTAAATCTCAAATCTTTATAAATATCATTCCCCAAAAATAAGACCTATTAATTAAATAAAACCGCTGGACTTTTGGAATTTTCAAAGGCGGTCTTAAATATTTGTTCGTTTGATTTTTTTTGTGTTTATTTTTGCCAAAGAGGAATAATAGTATTATATTTGCGGTGAATAAGAACTAATCTTTAAAAATATGGCAGTAATAACAATAGATTATGATGCACGAAACAAAATGGCTCGTGCAATAGTAAGGCTTATGGAAGAGTCGGGATTGTTCAGCATACTTAAAGATGATGAACCAAACGAAACGACCAAACAGGCTATCCGTGATGCCAAGGCGGGCAAAACATACAAGGCAAAAAATTTTGACGACTTGGTAAGATACTTAAATTCCTGATTATGTATAAGATAGAATCGACAAGGCAGTTTCGTTCAGACTTTAAAACATTGCGGCAATCTGATTCTAAAAAAGTTTTGGACGCAATCGAAATTTTGGAATACGATGGCAGTTTGCCACAAGAGCCATATCATCCGCATAAACTCAAAGGCAATTACGAAGGCAATTGGGAAGCACACGTCCGCCCCGACTTGCTTATTATATGGTACACTATTGAAAATGATACAATAAAATTGCTTAGAGTCGGCAGCCATGCAAAACTGTTTGGAAAATAACAATATAAGCAATAAATTAAGAGGTGTCAGCACCTACAATAGACCGTGTGGATTTCACTAAAAAATAAATAAACGGTGTCAAGAAATCAATCCTGACACCGTTTTTTTTTATTCAAAAACGACAAATTGTTTCAAGTCGTTAAACCTATTTTTAACGGTCTGTGCTATTCCCTGTTTTGGAAATACAACCGTTATATCTCCATCATACTCTTTGTTTTGACTTCCACGAGTTTTGCCGTCTTTGGTTTGCCTTGAAATCGCCACTAATGCCGTATGTGGGTGCGTTTCGTGAAATGCCCACAACTCTTTAAAATCCATACCTGCATTTTGACTTGAATCTATAAACACAAACTTGTATGCCCCCTTAGCCACTATCGCGTTGATTTCATCAGGCGTTTTCGCTGTAAAATTAATATCAAACAGCGATATTTTATCGCCTAAAAATTCAAGTTTTCGTCTTATACGAGCAGCATTTTCTTCGTTAGTAAAGTAGATTGTCCGCCCAAAACGTTTTGCAAGATAATTCGCAAATTTTAGAGCGAATGTACTTTTTCCAAACCCCGGCTGTGCTGACAGAATCATATAAAAATTCTGTTCAGGTTTACCAATGAAATCAAGCCATTCGCCCGTAAATTCAAGTGCATTATCGGTTGCTTTCATAACCTCTAATGAGGTCATTGTGCCACCTAAACCGCTGAAACTTTGCTTTTTAATTTGCGTATTTTGTGCAATAGGTATCGCAAAAGGAATAATAATATTAGTATCATTTTTTATTTGCACATTTTTTTTCGCTTTTTTTTTAAACCGCTAAGCGATGTTTCTTTTAGTTCAGGCTTGCCAACTGTTTTGCTAACTGTCCATTCTCTTGCGGCTGCTTGACATTGTTTTTTAAAGTCATCCCATTGTGGTAATGATACTTTTCTCTCACCGCTGTTTGCGTACTTTAAAAGTTTTGTCTGAATTTCCCTGATTAATTCAATGTGCGGTGTTTTGCGTTTAAGTTTTGCAGAGAAATTTGCCTGAATTTCTTTAACAAATTTTCTTATGCTTGCTATCGTGCGTTCTTTTCCGCACATAGACGCAAATCTACGCAAAGTTGCTTGCCTCGGAGCGACTTCTCCAACTTTCGGTTTAGACGGCTTTTTTTCTTTGTTTTTTTTGTTTTGAGTGTCTTTTTTGCCTGTTTTTCGCTTTTTTTTCGGTTTATCGGACTTACCTTTGTTGTCTTTTTTCGGTTTATCTTCCGTTTTTTTTTCAGGTGCGTTTTCGGTTGCAACCTCACTTAACACTTTCAGACTTTCGTCTATTGCTTCTGTAACTTTTGCGCTTTTGCCGTAAATTTTACCGAACTTTTTTACATAGTCGTATGCGGCATCAGCAACATCGTCTTTGCCCAAAAAAGGCTTGAAATCATCAATGTTTGTAATAGATATTTTCATTTTTGGTATTATTTAAATTGTACAATTTATTTTTTTCTTTTACGCATTTTGAGCATTAAAGTTAATGCTTCGGCTTCTGCTTCGGCAATCAAAATCAATTCTTCTGCATCATCATCGTCGGATTGTTTTTTGCTTGTGCCGTCTGATTTGATTTGTTCAATCATGCGTTTACAAACGTCTTCTTCTGAACGCATAACACTACCGAATGTTTTTTTGTATAAGTCTACGCTGTACCCTCTATCTTTAATTATTGAAGTCATATCTATTTTTTCAGTAGATATGTTTTCTGGGTGTGTAAAATTGTCGGTAATATCGCCAACAATACGCTGCATTTCTTTATAGGTTGAATTATTCATACCTGAATATGAAAAATCAGCGTTTTTGATAATTTGTAATTCTTTTTGTGTCATTTTTATACTATTTTAATAATTTTAATTCTGTTATCAACAATGTTGAAACGTTATTCTTTGCTTTGCTGTATTTGCTTACAAATTCCTGAATCGCTGCAAGTTTCGTTTTAGGAAACAACCAACCATTACCCGAACTAACTTTTGAGGTGTCGAAATGTGAGCCAAATTTACCGCCTAATGCTTTTATTTCGTCTTTCAAAGGCTTGGTATCACCCGTTAAAATTATTGCTTTGTCTGAATAATCAACAATTTGCAATTCTGCCGAATCTACTGCTACGGCTGCGGATTGTGATTGTTTTTTCGCTTTTGGTTGTTTTAATTCACCACCGTTATCAATTATTTGAATGGCTTTTTTTAAATCATCAATCGTAAATTCAGAATGATGTTTTAAAATGTTTTGTTGATACTTTTCGCTAATATGGACACTTCCATAGAAACCTTTATCAAAAAAATCTATCATAGGATTACTATAATCATAATTAAAGCCGTTTGCAATTAGTTGTAATTCATCAGATAGATTATTAAGTTCCGAACTTCTTTGTTTGCAAGGTGCGCTAATAATTGTAATTATCAAAGAGTTATGGTCTATTTTTATCGAAAATCTTACTTCGGGATAAAAATATTTAAATAATTTTTGCAAAATTGCTTTTGTATCTTTGATATAACGGTATCCGAAAACACCTTTCCAACCGTCCCGATACATACTCCCTTGTGATACCGTTTCCAAAAAATCACTTTTTTCAAGAGTTCCGTAAACGTGTTCATCGGTTGTTGCGCCTAAACCTTTCAACCCTTTTTTCAATAATTTCATTTCTGTAAGCAACAAGTTTGAATAACTTTTTGGTATCAGGCTGTAATCTACTTCAAGCGGTTTCCAATTACCGTGTTTTAAAGTGTCGTTGTCTTTATTTCCGAAAATACGTTGTGCTTCTGATGGATATAATTCAACTTTAAAGTTGTATTTTTCCAACAGCATAAAAACATCTTCAAGTTTTCTGTTTGAATCAAACTCCATACTCCAATGTTTTTCGCCTTGTACTCTGTATTCTTCAAATCCTCGTCCATCTTCTGAAACGTCTAACCAATCTTGATTATGTTTTATGCGTTTGAACGTGTTGGCATTTTCACAATAAAGGATAAATTTATAAACATGACCGTATGAATTTTCGTGAACGGCATTTGTACAAAGTTTTAATCCTCTTGTAAGTGAATATGTTTTTTTTTCGTCTTGATATACAGATTTGGTTATCAACGGCACAAACGTACTAATATCGAATGCTGACATAATGAGTTTAGTGCCGCTATCAGTTGAATTTTTCGGGGTTAAAATTCCTTTCAAAATTTGTCCGTCATGTGTAGTAAACGAAATCAATTTTGATTTATCAGGAGCGTTACCGTAACCACGTAACAAATTACCAACAATAATTACTCGTTGTTCACGGTCCGAAGATGATTCTTTTACGTATTCATTCCAACTTTCAAGGAATTGCTTGTCAACATCGGTATTAAAACCGCTATCCAACACAGATAATCCTTTGATTGCATCTAAGGCTGTTAAATCCCTATCAACAAGAGTAAAATCTAATTCTTTTGTGTTGCTTGCAACAGCAAAAGTGATTTTTAAATTGCTTGGTGCATATTTATTTTTTGTTTTAGTACCAATTTCAAGACCTAAACAAATTGCTTTCGTGTTGTTGTCGGAATCTACAACGCAAGCCCTACCTGCATAGAAAAATTCAATAAATCTTGCACGATTTTTTATTATTGTAAATCGGTTTTTTCGGCTCGTAATATTATTTTGTGTATCAGCATCAATTTCTTGAAATTTTAAATCAATATCTTGCTGAGTACCACCATTTTTTACAATTATTTCTTTTGCACTTTTTTTGCGGTCTTCGCAACGTTGTTGTAAATCGTCTATGTTTTCTTGAATTACCTCGTCATAATACGCTTTATAATCCGCTGCAATTTGTTGTGCTAATTCTTTTGCGTTTGTGCCTTTTGTGTAATTCTGAATTTCCATTGCAATATACTCTTGTGAATAAGGCTTTTGCAAAACCTTACAAGAATAAATACCTTGATAAACGGCATCAGAAAAACAAGAATTACCAACTAATGAAGGTTGCAAAAGTTTTAATTCTCCAACCAATCGTGCATCTAAATCTAATGCTTCTACCTCTAAATCGTACTCACCTTTTTTCTTCAATTCTTTAACTAAATCCTGATAACGTTCAAGAATTGTATCGTAAAAGTCTTTTTGTTCCTCACAAGTAAGAAGTGGAACCCATCCTGATATTTTCTTCAAAAAATCTTTTTTTATAGTATCATCTTCGTCATTTTTCTTACTATTTTTCTTGCTGTTATCGTCATCATCATCTTTAATAGCATTATTAAGTTTTAAATTAATAGCAGGATTTTCAACAAGATAATCGTATGCAAGCATATCACCGTACTTATTAAAAAAGTCGGGAACGTCAATTACAGATTTTGATTGCTTTTGATTTGAAGTTGTATTAGCGTCTAATGATTTCAGTTTTTTCTGTAACATCATCATTAAACGTTTTTCAGCAGGAATTGCAGATGAAATATAATCGTAACGAGGTGGCAAAGTTGGAATTTGTCCTGTACGGTTAATACGTCCACGTTTTTGAACTTCCTTATTAATATCAAGTTCTACTTGCGCAATAATCATTACACGTGGTTTTACTTCTTCGGTTTTTAAATTTGTATTTTTGGTTGTGGCATGAGCCGATGCACCCGTTGAACCTGATTTGTTAATTATAAGTACGTCCGATTGATTGTTTTGAAATTTTGAAAAAGCAATATTCTTTTTTTCTTTTTTCCTTGAAACGATGTAACCTGATGTACATTCGGGGTTAGTAAATTCTATTTTCTTGCTACGTCCTGTTACCTCTGTAACGATATAATTTTCTCCTGTGTCGGGATTAATAGCGTTTTCTATTTTTTTCGTAATAAGGTCTAACGGTGATATACTAATATTAGAAACTGCGTTAATAATAGTTTCTCTAATGTTAAAAAACATATCTTGACCCTCAGCAGATAGCATATCAATAGGAATGTCAGTTTTTTCGTGTAAATCGCCCTCTCCGTTTTTTACGATTGTTAAAGTTTTTTGCAACGCTTTGTCCAACACAAGAGCAAAATCGCAAGGTATTTCTTGCCCTTTTGTATCTTCATCTTCAAGACCTGAAATAAATGCTTCCATTGTAGACGATACGGCAATAACAACCTTTTTGCCCTCGTTCAACAATTTAATAGCATGGTTAGCAACGGCTTCGGCTTTAATCGCAAAAAGCAATTGATTAACAATATTAAACAATTTTGAAAACAAAGGAGTATGTTGTACTCCAACTTTTTCACTTGTTTTGCTGACTTGTGTGTTAGAACCTACTTGTTTGTTCATATCATCAACAATAGGCATAACGTAAGTTTGTTCAAACACGTTAATTTGGTTTATAATTTCGGTGATATAGTCGCACATATTGCAATGTTCTGTTTTTAAGTCAGGAATACCAGCATCAGCATCAGAACCGTCAAGGGTAAAATAATTTACTACGACATTTGTAAAGTCGCTTTCTCGGTGTATCATTTGACCTTCTGACACAATATTAGCGGAAATAATCTCTTGTAAGGCTTCGTTACCTTTGCTAATTGCGTCTATAAGTTCTGTATCTTTTAATCCTGTTTCTTGAATACAAGTGCGGTTTGCATATACAACCATATTTTGCGGTTGCTTTGCAAATGTAGCCGATAAAAACAAAGAATTTACCGATTTTTTACATAATTCATTGAAACATTTAAACTGATTAGACCCTGTTAATTGTACATTTGACGAAGAATCCCACCATTTACTTAATTTTGCTTTTGAACCTGCAATATTATGACTTTCATCAAATATGAATATAGCATTATCCGCTATTTCAGACAAAAATTCATATTTTAAATAATCATCACCTTTTAATTCATTACCTTTTTTATCGTACTTGTAGGTATTTTTAAGTTGAGTATACGAGCAAAGGATATAATCATATCCTTTGGGCATTTTCATTGATTTGTAGATTTTTTCCTTAACTTTTTTATCTGTAATCGGTCGGTAGACTGTTACATTTTTATCATCTTCGTCTAAAACGGTAATATTTGCTTTATCATCGCTATTGATGAAAAACGGTACAAGTTTACTGCAATTAATATCGCTAAGGTCCCTGTAAATATCAGTAAAAAGGTTTGAACCCTCTGTACAAAAAATCGGAATGTATCCATTAACTACGGCATAACGAATAATTGAGGCTGCAACACGCCCTTTACCTATACCCGTTTGGTCGCCAATAATAACAGATTGATTACGTGCTTCAAAGTTGTAAACAATAAGTGCAACGGCATCTACTTGCTCCGCAAAAAGATAGTTTTTGATTTCTTCCCTTGACCATCTCAAACGTGAGCAAACAAAATCAGTAGTATCTCCGCCAACGGCTTGACGAAGTTTATTCATTGCTTCATGAGTTTCATACCCCATTGAATCAGGAGTATTCAAATGTTGTTTTTTTACGTGTTCAGATACGGGATAATACGGCATACCCAAACCGCTTGACAAAGATTGTATTTTCTTTAAATCATCACCTCTTAAAAAAAGAGTGTCTGCATTTTGCCAACCATACGGCAAAGTGTTACCGTCCGTTTTGATGTAATGAACGACTTTAACATTAAGATTTGCATCGGTGTCGGCTGTTGTGCAAAAACATACACCGTTTTCGCCTTTTATAGTAAAAAATTGTTGTTGTATATCAATTAGTTTCATTTTAGTTTTGGTCTAAAAGTTTTACTTCTATATTCAATAATTCGCTTTCTTGATTGACTTTTATGTATTTTGTCATTCTGTAAAAAAGTTCGTCAAAACTGTTTATTTGTCTATCAAGTTGTTTGTCGTAATTGTGCCAAACGTGTTTAGAATCGCTATTCCATTGTGTACGTCCGTCAATAAGGATTAACACAATAGGGAATGTTGTGCCTTGTTTTCGGTATAAATCACCGTTGATATAGATAATATCTACAATATTGTATTGTCGGTGTAGATACGCAATAAAATCTCTGTATTGTCCAAATAGTTTGCCGTTTTTCCAATACGTTGTTTTATATTCCGAATTCGTTTTTGCGGCAAGTTTACCACCGATTATAATTGCAGCCTTTCCGTCATCACGCATACAATCAAGTGAATTAATCGCTATTTTGTAGTCCAACCGTTCAAAAGTATACTCTACATAATAATTATTAATAACGCCTTTACGAGTATAATATTCTGACTTTGTAAGGCTACCAAAAGGCGGATTCATTATTACACCTGCAAATTGATTATCAGGTTTCCATACCGAAGCATCATTTTTGGTAACTATTGATGGAAAATTTCTATCTAAATTATCAAATCTGATTTCATCTAATTCGTTATACCAAGTCAAATAAGTTGGCAAAGCGATTGCTAACATTCCATTCCCAGCCGTCGGCTCGTAAAACAAATAATCAGATGTAATGTAATATCCATTTTTATAACAAGCCTTATTATTATTTTTTACAAACTCACCCATCAAAAATGCAATAGGACACGGTGTAGAATATTGTTGCAATGCTATTGCTTTGCCGTCTTTCGGCGTTATTATCGGCTGGTTGTTGTATAACTCAACCAAATCTTTATAACATTTTTCAATATCGGGAAATGGTATATTTGAATATGTAGGATTATGAGTATAATCCCTTATTATATTTCTTGCCTTTAAGACAATTTCAACTTCTTTGGCTTGCATTTGCTCGTTTTTTGCAATCGTTCCCGAAAGTTTTTCTGTTTTCGGATTAATGTAGTCTGGTTCTGCAATAGTTTTATCCCAATCACCTGTTTCTAACAAGTGAAGAATAGCCTTTGCTATGTTTTTTAATCGTTCTTCTGTCCAATATAAATATACGTACTCTTTTACTTTTACGCCTTTTTTCGCTTTAAAAGTATCCTTTTTAGTCCAATCTTTAAGTGTAACACCGTGATTAATCGGACGATTGCGTACGTCTTTATAATTTTCGGCATTGATATTATGTAAACCGATACGTAATGAGTATTGCGGAAGATTCAAGTAATAACTGATACTTTCTGCTTCTTCGGCAGTTTCTTGCATATCCGGAGATGGCTCTGCACCTATATTGTTTGATATAATATATGCAAATTCTTTTGCATCAGAAATATTCCAATTTTTAATAGTTTTTTTTAGGTCGTTTATTGATTTTTTTATATCTTTGTCGCCGAATAAGTCCCCAATTAGGTGAGGTTTACTTGATGATTGGCGATTATATAAGGGCGTGTAATCCCCTTGTGGTCGTTTATCGGAATGATAGGCGGTCGGGATTTGTTCAATCGTTATTGCAATAACGGATTTAAGCGGCTCATCAGCCGCTTTTTTTATCCCTTGTAATCCATAGAGTTCGTGCCGTACAATTTTTGCGTCTTTATCGTCAAAAATTACATAACATTCTCCGTCGGTATGTCCGTAGTAATGCACACCGATAAAACCTACCTTATTAAGCGTTTTACTTGCTTTTTCAGGTGTTTTGAATATTTCAACAAAATAACGATAAATATCTTCTCCGTTCCAACTTTTTTTGATTTTGTTTGCTTGTGTCGGTGTTAAAACCGTGTTAATCATATCAAATTGTTGTTTATTCGGTGCTTTTTGCCACGGAAGATAATTTTTGCCGTCATAATCAGGAATTTCAACATCGTAATGATGTCGTACACCAACCACTTTGATATGTTTCAACAAATAATTATAATCGTCTAAACGTTGTTTGTTGCTGTCAATATCTTTTTTTATAAATATAGATGGAGTTTTGCTATTAACTAATGCTAAATTAGATATTTTAACATTAATTTCCTTAATAAGGCTTTCAATGTATTTTTTTACCTCTTTTTCTGTGCAGTCGTAAAGGTCGAAGTGTGATGCGATATTACCTGCTGTTAATGCAAGTTTATACTGCCTAATTTCGTCCCTTGTGGCTCTTAATGGAACACTCGTTATTTGTCCATATTTGATAAACGGACAATCAAAAACTTCTTCTTTAATTCTTATATTACGTTTGTGTAGATTGCCGTATTTACGTAAATCATCTACGGCTAAATATACCCCCCAACCATACACTTGCGCACCTTCTCCTGTACCCATTTTACGGTTGTCAAAACCGAGTTTTTCTCCCGTAATTGGGTCGGTAAAACTGCCCTCTGTATTTAAAAGTAGATGTGGAGTATTATGATTAACCAATCTACCTAATAAATTTGTATATATTCCTTTCATTGTAGTATGTGTATAGTGATATAAATCGTAAAAAATCAAATTATTATTACAATGTCCCTACTGCAATTATTTGGAATACACGTTGCAAAGTTAAATATTTTTATTGTAATTGCAAATTTTTTTGCAGAATTTCGGTATTAAAATATCAATTCAATTTCTTTCGTTAGCAACGGAGATACAGTCCTTTGCAATTTGTTTTTGTCGGCAAAGGGTATTTCGTTTTTGGTACGTGTTCGGTCGCCAAGTTCTACAACGATATAGCAATTTTTCTTTATGTCAACTATTTGAAAGATAGATTCTTCAAAACCTTTGTAACAGATAAGGTCGGAGATTTGGAAGTCGTCTGTTGGTATTTTTTCTGCCTTCCCTTTTAATTTGTTTTTTTTGTTGTCGCCGTAATGAGAATCTACTAATCCGCAGACATAATCAGTCAACGATTTAATATCGTCAAAATCTTCTTCGTCAACTTTAAAATTATAACCTTGGGCTCTTATCCAACACTCTTGCACTTTTTCGGTTGTTCTGTGTTTCCAATACGGACTTTCTTTATAATATTTGATTGTATAGTCTTTGCCGTTGGTGTATCCGTTTTGGCTCAAAATGCTTACAATCAGTTCTTTAAAGTTTTGTTGAACCTCGCCTAAGCCTTTTTTGCCACATTTCAACGCCTTCAACCTTTGATAAAACACCTCTACAATACCCTCAATATCATCATTTTTGTAATCTTCGGGGATATGGCTGAGGATAAAGTTGCGTATGCCGTTTTTCTCAAAAGAATCATCTTTTACAATGCTTTCAAGTTGCTTGTATAGATTTTCGTAGAATGTTTGTTTTGTAGGATTGGAAACGAGAGAACCTAAGCCAAAGACGAGTGTACCAAGCCCTGATAAGACTTCGTTGATTGATGTATTTTTGTTTTCTTGTTCAAGCATTTGCAATTCCAACCTTTGCAATTTTGTATCTTCTGGAGTAACGCAATTACCTTTTACAACTGCATCTATTTTATCCTTTTCTTTGCCCCAATATTTATTTGGATTATAATGATACTTTAAATCTACAATGCTTACGTGTATGTTTTCTATTGGACAATTAATAGGCGATAATATAAGATTATGTACTTCGTTTTTGTCTTTGATATAAAGTACATTCGTTTTTGTTAAATAGATTTCGGGTTTTGTACAATAGTCAAGGAAATACAAAACCTTTTCTAACTTATCGGCATTAAAACATACACCGCTTTCCAACTGAACGATTGGTGCAGTTCCTTTTGGAAGTTTTTTTGCAAGTGTGATTGCTTTTTTAAGTCTTTCAAAATCGAATGTAATACGTTTGTAAGGGTCGAAATGCTCTTTTATAACGTGTTCTGTGGTAGGAAATGTATAATCTTTTACTTCATATCCCAATATGTTATATGTTTTACCCTCACGGCTTTTTATGTATTGGTCTTTAACGGCTACAAGTAAGTAAGAATCAGTAGCACAAGCATATCCATTTTGGTATCCTATACACCACATAAAGGGACGGAGTTCATCATCCGAAATAAATTCAGACAAGTTGAGTTTGTTATCTTTGCAAACATTAAGATTTACATTTGGTATTTCCGCACATTCTTTACCTGTTAGCAGTTTGTATGCGTTATTTAGTTGTTTGAAATAATTAAGGTCCTTTTCGTATCGTTTTAACTCTACAACTCTAAGAGCGTATTTTATAAACTTTTCTAATGTAACTTTATTAAAAAAATCAAAATCAGTTTCAAAATTATATTCAATACTATTTGTAACATTGTATTCTTCTATAACTTTGTCGTTAATATAATCAACAAGCGTTAAATCATACTTGGTACTCTTGTCTAAACACATCGGCATTAATATATAATCCACTTCGTCTGATTGCGAATACAATATATTGTTTCCAACCCACAATGATGATTTAAATACTTTGCCTGAATGTTTTAAACATCGCTGTAAGTATTCGGTATCAAAATATTGTCCGCCTATTCCAAAATAATATTTACAAGTGCTGAACTTTAATACATCGTATTTGTCGAACATATATTTGATGTGTTCACGACTGAAAGTGTTAGGCTGATATTTTATGCCTTGCTTGTTTTTTTCTGCCGAAGTAAATATACTTTCAACTTGTTCAAAGGTTTTGTTGGAGGATGATTTGCCTACAAGGTCTTTTGGTACATTGCATTTGATTTTGTATATAATATAGCCATTGCTTACGTATGCTGCATTTTTTGAAAAGCACAAAAATAGTACTTTACCTTTATTTTTGGGTATTGCGCTAAAATAAGACTTTATAATTTTCTTTAATTCAGTATCTTTGACACTTTCAAGCAGTTTAAGCGCAGCGGTGTCATCTTCGGATTTTGAAGTACCCAAAAGATTGTTGCCTGTTGGTTTTGGTGATTCATTAATCTCATTAGGCTTTACCGAAGGCGTAAATTTGCCTGTTTCAACGAACTCGATTATATCCTTTGCAATGCTGATAAGGTCATCTTTGGTTACCTTATCCTCGTAATAGACATATTCAATCGCCTTAACTTTTGGGTCTGCCTTAAAATAGTCCCAATCTTCGGGATTTTCGTTTGAAAATGTAACCGATGTAGTGTATTTTGCAGGGTGATTTTTTTCTGTTTCTGCGTCAAAATGATGGTCGCTTATACGTAATACAATTGTTTCTTTATTTTCGTATAAATCAAGATAATAACTAAAATATTTATTATTTTTTTTACTTGCTCTTAATTGAAGTTCCCAAGCAACAAAAAGCATAAAATCCTTTACATTAAGATTTTTTGTTTTTTTCCATTTTGTTATTTTTTCGTTTCTTAAATTCAACTTAAAAAAGCAACAATTTTTTTCAAGAGAAAGAGGCCGAAGCCCCTTTCCGCTTGATGGAAAATTTTGTACCTTTGTAGCCCCTAAGTTCCCCAACAAAAAAGTTACAAAATGGCACAAATAACCGCAGGACAAAGGTACGAAATCTTTTCATTTCTGCAAATAGGAATGAAGAAAAGTGAAATAGCAA
>CAJOGF010000040.1 GCA_905233995.1 uncultured Bacteroidales bacterium
GTCAAAAGTCTAATACCATGGTCAGGACGGAAAGGCATACGAACATCTTTTCTGCCTTCAGCAATGCGACGGTGTTGCTCTCTTAATAATGTCTCGACAATTTTGGGCATATCAAGCGAACCGTAAAGGTGTCCTGACTCGTAGAAACTACGGTCAGAAAGATGTTGAGTATTTCTTAAATGTACAAAATGTATTGAATCTGCAAATTCTTTCGCTATTGCTGGCAAATCGTTTTCTCTGCGTCCAGAAAGCGAACCTGTACAGAATGTAAGACCATTTCTAAGCGATGGATTAGCCTGTCTGAGCCAACGAATATCGTCAGCACAGCCCAAAATTCTTGGCATTCCAAGCACTGGATACGGCGGGTCGTCGGGGTGGATACAAAGGTTTACATTATATTCTTCGCAAACAGGCACCATTTCGTCAATAAAATCTTTGAGATTATGTCTTAAATCGTCTCTGCCGATGTTTTTGTAGGTTGAAATATACTCCATAAACACCTTTTTAGGGTCTTTTACCGAGCCGTCAATAACGCCGTTTACAAAGCCTTGAGTTAAAACTATGATAACGTAAACTAAATCGTCGATTTCTTTTTGCGTCATTTTTTTGTAAATTTCCTCAGCCTCTTTTACAATTTCTTGAGGATAGTCTTGAGCGGCATTTTCTCTGTTTAGGATAAAAATGTCGAAAGCCGCAAATGTTGGATAATGAAAATACAAACCTTTGCCTCCACCTTTGTGAGTGAAATTTAGTTCTGTACGTGTCCAATCCAAAACCGGCATAAAATTATAACAAACTGTATCAATGCCACATTCACCGAGATTTTTGAGCGATTTTTTGTAGTTTTCGATGTGAAGTGTGTAATTTTTGCCTTTTGTTTTAATGTCTTCGCTAACAGGAAGCGATTCCACAACCGACCATCTTAAACCTTTCGACTCTATCATTTTTTTTAGTTTCATGATTTCGTCTTTTTCCCATACCACTCCTATTGGAAGATGATGAAGCGCAGTTACAACGCCTTCAACACCCATTTGTACTAAATAGTCCAAACTGATTTTATCGTTAGGACCAAACCAACGCCATGTTTTTTCAAGCATAATTTTTTATAGATTTAGATTATTTTTTCTTATAATTTGTATATTTTTATTTATCTGGACAAAAATACGTCTTTTTTGTTAAAGTAAAAAAATAAACTAAAATATTTTGTCAACATCTATCGACAAACCTATCATAAAATTTGCGCCCGTTGTAAGCGGAGCATTATAATAGTAATATTTTGGTTTATAGTTGAAAATATTGTCAATTGTGAAATTTATACACAAAAAATCTTTTATGTTGACATTTGAGAAAAATTTCCAAATTGTGTATGCTGGATAATGTATTGTTGTAATTGAATTATCGTCCAAAATGTCTGCATATTCTTTGTTGTCGATACTTGAGAGCACTCGTCCTGAAATGCAGAAATTAAGATTTAGATTTTTGTTGACCCTATACTCGTAATCGCTTCTGAAAGTTGCTGTATGCTCTCTTGCAGGAGTATATTGACTCATGGATTCTGTCTCAGCATCTTCATGACAGAAAGCATACGAGATTTTGAAACCTAAACCGTTGGAATATTTGGCTTGTGTAGAAAATTCAGCACCGTAGACATTCATGTTGTCAAGATTTATGTAACGGATATACCTGACATTATTTTCATGATAGCGGGGCGGTGTTGTTGCAATTCTATCCTTTATGAAATTTTGATAAACGTTGATAGTAAAATCATAATTGTTTTTGGCATAGTCAATGCTGAAATTACAAGAATGAGAATTTTCTGCTTTCAAATCAGGATTGCCTTCTAAAGTCCAAACCGAAACAATATCGAAGTTAGTGTATTTTTCTTTCAGTGTTGGTGCTCTGAAACCTAAACCATACGAAGCCCTAAAATTAAATCTGTTTAATTTGTATCGTGCTGAAAGTTTTGGCGTTAAGCGTTTATCTTTTTTGTCGGAAAAATAATCAAATCTTCCTGCGCCTACAAGTTCCCAATTATCAGAAATTTTCCAATCGTACTGAAGAAAAAAGTCTGCAATATCTTGCTCGTGAGCACCGTCCGAAAAATAATAGTTTAGTATGTAATCGTGCATAAAATCAGCACCTATGGTCAAAACATCCTCGTTGAAAGTATGGTTGAAAATGCCTTTTATAGAGTTCTGAACATTGGAATAATCTCTAATGTCAAGTCCGCTCTTTTCGTTGAAATCCGATTTATCGTACTGATCGAAAGAGTAGGAAACTTCTATGTTGGATATGTTTGAAATTTCGTAAAAGGCTTTTACTCCGCCCGAAAAATCCCTATATCTTTGCGGTTCGTTTTCTGTTTCAGTGGTTTGACGGAAAAAATACCCTGCTCTTGCTGAAAGTTTCAACTGTTTGATTGGTCTTACCGTGATTTTATCTTTGAAATTCCAAGTTTCTTCGTTGTAAACCGTTTTGAAAATCAACGTTTCAGGATTATCCTCCGAATGTACTTCGTAAGGGTCTCTTGAATAGCGGTTTATGCTGAAAGTATTTGAAGTTATTCCTTTTGATAAGTTCAGCAAACCGTTGTATCTTTGTTCGTTATGATTGGCAAAACGAGTATTGAGATTGAGTCTATACTTCAACTTGTCAGACATGTATTTTGTGTCATCTTTGGTGATTACATTGATTACGCCGCCTGCTGCATTAGAACCGTAAAGTGCTGAAGCCGCGCCTTTTACGATTTCAATTCTTTCAACATCTGACATATTAAGACGAGTGTAGTCAACATTTTCTACTGTTTCTCCCGCAAGTCTTTCTCCGTCAACCAAAAACAAAACTCTCTGTCCCGAAAAACCCGAAAAATTCATATTGATTTTTCGACTCTGACCGTATGCAAATTCCACTCCGGGTAATTCTTGTTGCATAAGGTCTTGAATATTTGTCGCATCTGCTTTTTGTATGTCTATTGCGGACACAACACGTGTTAAAATTGGCGCATTTTTCAGAAGTTTTGGCGTTTTGGTGGCTGTTACCACAATTTGGTCGTGTTCGAGGTCATCGTTGTCCCAATTAGAATAGGCAGAGTCTGCCGCTTCTTGAGATTGAAACTTTTCAACCCTGATTTGAGCCTTAACTTGCGAAAAAAAACTCAAAAAAAGTATGAGCGAAAAAAATGAAAATTTCATTGTTTGTTTTGTTTTTCAGTTTGTTTTGCCTCGTTCCACAATTCTTCCATTTCTTCTAAGGTTAACGTTTTAAGTGGTTTACCTTGCTCTTTGGCTTTTTGTTCTATGTAGTTGAAACGGTATGTAAATTTCTGGTTTGTTTTTTCCAAAGCCGTGTCAGCGTTAACGCCGAAAAGTCTGCCGGCGTTAATCATTGCGAAAAGTACATCACCAAATTCGTCTTGCATTTTGTCTTTGTCTTGATTTTTGACCTCTTCTTCAAATTCGTTGATTTCTTCTTTTACTTTTTTCCAAACCTCTGATTTTTCTTGCCAATCAAAACCAGAAGATGAGGCTTTGTCGGAGATTCTGTAAGCCTTAATAATAGACGGTAATGACTTTGGAATACCGCCCAGAACGGTTTTGTTGCCGTTTTTTTCTTTCAGTTTTACCTCTTCCCACATTTTTGAAACCTCTTCTGGCGTTTCGGCTTTTCTATCGGAAAATATATGTGGATGACGGAAGATGAGTTTTTCGTTCAAAGCCTCAAAAACGTCTTTTAAAGAAAAATTACCTTCTTCTTCGTTCATAACTGCATATAGGATTATGTGCAAAAGTACATCTCCGAGTTCTTTTTTGAAATCAGAGGTTTTGTTGTTCAAAATTGCTTCTGACAGTTCATAAACCTCCTCTATTGTAAGAGTACGTATCGTTTGAGGTGTTTGTACGGAATCCCATGGACATTTTTTTCTTAATGTTTTGATTGTTCCGTATAGTTTTTCAAACGATGAAATTAATTCTGTGTTTTCCATTTTTTTTTATATTTTAATACCAGCAACGCAAATATCGTCTCTTTGAAGTTGTCCGTTGCGAAATTTTTCTAATTCTTCTATTATGTATTCCTCTTGAATGGACATACTTTGTGATTTTTTTGCTGCTGAATCCACTATGTCAAAAAAACGTTGTCTGCCTAACGGTTTTCTTTCTTCATTGTTTTGATCGATTATTCCGTCAGAAGAAAAATAAATAAAATCTCCTTTGGTAAGCGATAATGAAACGTTTTCAAAACCTCTTTCCTCGGTAAACTGTATTTGACCGCCAACTGACCTGCGGCTACCTCTTAACATCACTGTCCGTTTTTGTGAATGGTACAAGAAATACGACTTTGCGCCTGAAACTGTAATTTCAGCACCACTGAAAGTTGGAGTTATCTTGCAGACTGTCAAATCCAAACAATCGTGATTTCCTGACGAATTTTGTTTCAACGATTGCCTTATGTTGTCTTCCATTGCTGAAAGAATTTCTTTGGGGTCTGAAATTTGGTCTTTTAGTACAATATCTTCTAATGTTTTCATGCTCAAAACGCAGAGTAGCGAGCCTGAAAGTCCATGCCCTATACAATCGCCAAGTGCAAAAATATACGAACTTCCAATCTTGTTGAACCAATAAAAATCTCCCGACACATAATCTTTGGGACGGTAGATGATAAAATTGTCAAAATGTCTTGAAATTTCTGCTTTTTTAGGCATCAAAACTTTTTGTATGTCAGAGGCACTGCGTAAATTTCCTTCAAGTTGTATTTTTATTCTTTCTCCGCTTTGACTTTCAAGTTTTATGTCGGTTATATCGGTTTCAACAATTAAAAATCCAGTCAGACAATCGTTTTCTGTAATAGGCGAGACAGTGCCTTGTATCCAAAGATTGTTTACAAAACCAGTGGAAATTTTTTCCGTATAGTTTTGTGCTGACATACTTTCTCTGCATTTTATAATTGCAGCGGTTTTTGCTTGAAGTTTGTCAGAGAAGAAAACGTTGTCGCCAAAACTCAAAATAAAATTGTCTTTTGTGCAACCGTATAGTTTTTCAAATCCCGAATTTACCCAATTGATTTTGCCATCTAAACCAACCATAGATACGGCGTTACCACTTTGATTGAAAAACTCTGTCGAATACTTATCGCTTGATAATTGCTTTTGTGCGGTTGAGTTTTGCAACTGAATTATCTTTTTTGTCCTTAATTTAAAAACTAAATAAATTACTAATAAAAAAACAGTAGAAAGTATTATTGTTTCTGTAATTGGATACTTTTGTGGTGATTTGTTGTTTTTTTTGATGTAAATATCAACAACTTGTCGTCTAAAATATTTGTTTTGTAGAAAGTTTGGAATCGGAAAATAATCTTTGTAAGACCCAACGCCGCTACATACCAATGTATCAGACATATCGCAGTATTTGTCAAGAGTCTCGGCAACAAGGTCTTTTCGGTTGATATGGTCATAATAGAAAGATATTAATCTTAGTGATTCACAATAAATTACACTTGAAAAGTCATCGTTAATAAGTTTGTCGTATTCAATAATGTCTTCTAAGGAAATTTTTATCATCGAAAGATTGTTTTCCCTAAGATAACATATTGCTTGAAGAAAATGTGTGTAATCGTTGCGTTTTTTTTCGTGCGAAAAACCTTCCGCTTGACAAAAATAATCTAATGCCTTATTAAATTCGTTATGATTCAGATAATAAACGCCAGCCATAAGGTTGGAATATAGATTAACTCTTTCGTCAGAAATTTCAAGACATATATCTTTTAGACACGAAAAAAATACTTCTGCCTCTTGTATTGAGTAAGAGTTTATTTTGTCGGAAAGTTGCAAAAGTTTGTTGAAATTATTGTTAGGACTTTCTTGTTGTTTTTTTACTAACGATACAAACATTCCTGCGTCGTCTCTCTGATGTGCCGAACAAACAGAAAAAACAACCACCGAAAAAACAATTGCAAGAAGAACTTTGCTAATTTTTATAGAGCCGGACACAATCGAAAAAAGAATATTTATACACTTAATATTGTTTATAATTTCCTTTAGAAATTCTCCGCTGCAAAGGTAGCGATAAAAAGCAAAAGGCACAAATTTTTTTCAAAATTATTTGTATAAATACAAAAAAAAATATCTATCTTTATATCCGTATATTTTGCTGTTTTATTTCTTAGTCAAGTTATTGAAAATCAAAAAGGTTAAGTAATTATGGACGTAAATAGTTTGTTTAGTAACGCGGATAATTTACCTAAAGAGATTCTAAAAAGCAATGCTGTAGGAGCGGTTTGTGCTACAACTACAATTTTTTGTAATACAAAGTGCTGGCATGGACTGCTTTCGGTATACAATCCATTAACAAAAGAGCAAAAAGTTTTGCTCTCAAATGTTGACGATGCTATCATTGTAGATGGTATTACATATTATCTTTCCACAAGAAAATATCCTAATGTTTATTTTCCGCTTGGACATCAGTATATTGTGGAGGTATCTTATAATCCTTATCCACATGTTGTGTATCAGGTTGGCGAGGTTAGGGTTGTTTTTGATATGATTCTTGCCGCTAACGAAGAGACTGTTTATTTGCAATACGGTATTGCGGAGTCTCCTAAAAATATAAAATTGCAACTTCGTCCTCTTTTAGCCTTTAGAGATGCAATGCGGTTGATACGTAGGGATACAAGTTCAAGTTTTATAACGGAGGCAGTTCCGATAGAAGGAGGAGTGTTTTATCGTCCGCGTATGAACGAGCCAGAACTTTATATGCAGACTTCCAAACCATGTGATTTTGTGTCAGCACCCGATTGGAATTACAATATTGAATATATATACGACTGGCTGCATAAAAAATTGTATCAAGAAGACTTGTTTATGCCCGGTTTCTTTGAAGTGGAACTTGCTCAAGGCGAAAACTTTGTAATCTCTTTTTCCACTGTTAATCAAAATCAACGACAAGAGCCATTGATTCAGTGTTGTTATACTGAGATGCAAACTTGTGTTAAAAGGGATACTTATAATAAGTATCTTTTGGATGCGGCAAATACGATGTATAGGAGAGTAGATTCAGAGCCCCAGATTGTAGAACAAATTCCATGTAGAGATTATTTTTCGTATCATCTTTTGGGAGCGTTGCCCGGTTTAACATTACCAGAATGTGATACTGATAGATTTCTTAATGTAATAGATAATTATCGAAGAAAAGTTGAAGATTTTTCATTTTCTGAGGTCTTGATGCCTAATTATGACCCAGAATCGCCGCTGTGGTTGGTTTGGTCTATTCAGCAATATTCTTACTATGTAGCAAAACCAAAAGATACATACGATAGGTTTGCAATATGTGTCAATTCTATCATTAATGCGGGTATGAATAATGGTTTAGCCGGACTGCATACCTCTAATGAGAGTGCACTTATGAAAATTGACCGTGGCGATGGACCAAGATATTATATTGATATTAATGCTTTATGGTTCAATGCTTTGCATTTTGCAGTAGAAATTAATACAATCGGCAAAGATGTTGAAAAGGTAACCATAATCACTCAATATGCTAAAAAAGTAAAAACCTCGTTTAAAACGCGTTTTATTGATAGAAAAATCTCTTATCTTGTTGATAGTCTTGATGAAAATTTCAACAAAGATTTAACTTGTGCGCCAAGACAACTTTTAGCGATTGCGCTTCCATATCCTATTTGCGATGACGAAAGTTATGTTAAGCCAATTGTGGATATTGTTGAAAATAAACTTTTAACGAAATTTGGTCTAAGGTTATGTCCTCAAGATTCTGATAAATACAAACAAAATTCTCAAAATGGAGATATTTATCCTATATATTTGGGCTTTTTGGCAGAAATTTACTTAAAATATATGGGCAATGAAGGCTTGGAAAAAGCCAAGAAGATTTTTAATTTCTTTAATAATCCAGAAGTTATTAAAAACGATTCGCCTAATTTCTTTGAAAAATACGCTCCAGAAGAGCCTTACGACGGTAAAGGTTCGCCAATGTTTGCGGGTACGATTGCTACATTCAATAGAATTAAAATGTTAATAGACCAATTTTAGAAACACACTAAAGAGAATAAGAGAGAATAAAAGATGAGAATTTTGATGCTTGGTTGGGAATTTCCTCCGCATATTTCAGGCGGTTTAGGGACTGCGTGTCAGGGGATTGTTTCTGCGTTAGGAAACATACCTGATACGCAAGTAATTTTTGTGGTTCCTAAGGTTTTTGGCGACGAAAAATCGAAAAATACGGTTTTTGTCGGGGCAAACCGTTATGTGGAAAAATTTTCAACTATTCTTGATAGAAAAGTCAGAATGATTTTACCGGAGAATGTCAACATAAAAGAAGATGATGATATTTTTAATCTTTCTGACGATAAATTGATATACGTTGAAACCGCTTCTTTGTTGCATCCGTATATTAAGGCGGAGGATATTGAAAATATTTTAATTAAAAAACACATTAATCCTTCTTCGGTAAAATTCAATCATGACGGTCAACTCACATATATTGACAAGAAAGGAAAAACTCGTGTTTTAAAACTGTCGTTTAAGGATTTACAAAATTCAAAGGTGAACAATTCTGTTAGTTCAGCACAAAGTCCAAAGTTTGAATTTACGGGCAAATATACTTCAAATCTTTATACCGAGACAGGTATGTTTGCCAAAGTTGCTGAAAAGATTTCCCATGATTTTGATTTTGATGTTATCCATGCTCACGATTGGCTTACATACGAGGCTGGTATTGCGATTAAAGAGTCGAGCGGCAAACCTCTTGTGATACACGTTCATGCAACCGAGTTTGACCGTAGCGGTGGATATGTCAACAAAAGGGTTTTTGATATTGAAAAACACGGAATGGAGCAAGCCGATAAAATCATAACGGTAAGCAATTTAACAAAAGATATTGTTAAAGAGAAATATCAAATTCCGCAAGAAAAAATCAGTACAGTATACAATGCCGTTGATTTCAAACCCAAAAAACTAAAAAGATACAAGAAAGACCCGTCAGAAAAAATCGTAACATTCTTGGGTAGAATTACTTATCAGAAAGGACCTGAATATTTTTTGAGAGCAGCATACAAAGTTTTGCAAAAGACCTCAGGCGTTAGATTTGTAATGGCTGGCAATGGAGATATGTATCGCGAAATGATTAGAATGGCGGCTCATCTTGGTATTGCTGATAGATTTCATTTCACTGATTTTTTGGACAAGGACGAGGTAAGGTATATGTTTTCTATTTCTGACGTTTATGTTATGCCGTCGGTCTCGGAGCCGTTTGGAATTGCGCCTTTGGAGGCGGTTCGTAGTGGTGTTCCTGTTATAATATCCAATCAGTCAGGCGTTTCTGAAGTGCTTGAGGGTGCTATAAAAGTAGACTATTGGGACATCAATGCAATCTCTGACGCAATTTATGGACTTGTTAAATATCCTGCAATTGCAAAATTTATAAAACGTCAAGCCTTGCAACAGGTAAAGAAAATGAAATGGGATAAACCAGCTGGTGAATTGTCTGAAATTTATAAAGAGGTCTTGGAGGCAGCCTCTGACGAAGAAAAAGATGTTAGAATGAACATCGGACATCCTCCTGAAAACAATAATGTCAACAAAATTAAAACTGAAAAAGATGAAAACTATATGCCTGAACTTTAATATACATAAGACCGAACGTCTAAAAAAATACAGGTTTTTTGATATTGGTAACGATAATTTTTATTTTGACGACCTTTCAACAAGGGATATTGTTGAAAAGGACGAAAAAAATTATGTAAAGCCGCTTTTGGAAACGCTTTTGGATTTAGCAGAAGAGGCTAAAGGTAAATTCAAATGTTCGATAACTGTATCAGGAAGTGCTTTGGATATTTTTTCGGATGCGGCAAAAGGGGTGATTGACCTTTTGAAAAGTCTTGCTCAGACAGGCAGTTTTGAATTTACGGGAATGCCTTATTATCATTCTTTGGCATCAATTTCCGACAAAGAGGAATTTATGACACAAGTTAGGATGCACTCCGACAAAATACATGAACTTTTCGGGTTAAGACCAACAACTTTTAGAAACACCGAATTGATATATTCAGACGAAATTGGCAAGATTGTCTACGATATGGGTTTTGACACTTGTCTTACCGAGGGGTATGGCAAAGCGATAGAACTCTCAGGTCCTAATGTTTTGTATTTCAATCCAGCGAAGGAGCGTTTGAAAATAATTACGCGAAATATTGATTATTCGCGTATGTTTCAAGATGCTCTGAAAGATAGAAAACTTTTTACTCCTGAATATTTTGCACAAAAGGTTTATGATTTTGACGAAGAAGACCAAGTTGTGTATTTAGGAATTAATTTTGGTAGTTTCAATCAAGAGACGTTGGATAGGGGAGAGTTGATAAAATTTTTCAAAGCCTTTACGTTTGAAATTCTAAATAGTGGAGAGTTTTGTTTTTCAACGCCGTCGGAGGTTTCAAAAACTTATACTGCCGAATATCCTTTTTATTGTCCGAGGGAGATTTCGGGTTTTGGTCGCACTTTCGACTTGAAACCTTGGCAATCCAACGAGTTGCAACAAGAAGCATTTGAAAAAATCACGAGTTACGGCAAACTTGTTAAACTCTCTAATAGTGAAACTTTAACATCAACTTGGCGTAGATTGCAATCCTCTGACTATTTCTATTTTATGTCAACCGAAAATGTTACTAATTCTACATTTTCGGGTAAGGAAAATCCGTTTAAATCTCCCTACGAGGCTTTTATTAATTATATGAATATAATTTCAGACCTTGAACGTAGATTGAACCTTAAAATCAAAGAAGACGAAAAAAATAAACTTTCCAATCAAGAAATCATGGAGATAATCTCCCATTACGAAAAAATTATTGTCGGACTTAAACAAAAATTGGAAGAAAGAGGAGAATAAAAGCTTATATTACCATCACCATTACCGGGGGTGTTAACCCCCGGTGGGCGTGTCCCCCGAATGAATAACACAATGTAAAATGATTTTGTCATAACAACAAAGTCATCATTGCAAGGTGCAAAATGGTTTTTCCACAATAGAAAAGTCATCATTGCAACCTGCAAAATAGTTTTTCCACAATAGAAAAGTCATCATTGCAACCTGCAAAATGGTTTTTCCACTATGGAAAAGTCATCATTGCAATGTGCGAAATGGTTTTTCTACTATGGAAAAGTCATCATTGCAATGTGCGAAATGGTTTTTCCACTATGGAAAAGTCGTTTCGCACCTTGCAATTTTCATTTTTCCATTTTCTTAACATTGATTTTTTAACTTTAATTAACAAATAACAAAAAATGCTGTTCTAATATAATACAACAGCGTTTTTGTTATAAAAAAGTATCATAATAATATAACAAAAATCAATTAAACATTAAAAAAAATGTATAAAAATTTGCATAATTAAAATAATCCTTTTATCTTTGCAGCATAATTTTTAAAAACAACAACATTAATTAATTTAAATTTTTAAGAAAATGAGTACATTATTTTTAAGAAAGCAAATTGTAAAAATTTCGAATCAAACTTTCGATGAATTTTTACAGAGAGTCATTAAAGCGTCCGACTCGTTAAAGAATGTCGCTTTTTCTAAGTATGTTTCATCGCTGAAACTTTCGGCGAAGGCTTTTTCCGAAGCAAGGACTGCTGCAAAAGCAAGCACCTACACTTCTCAAATCAAGGCTTTGTCGGTTGAGATGGATAATTATTTCAAAAAAATCCGTACTATGCTCAACTATGCAGCCTCGTGTATGAGTGGTCAAGTGCAGCAGGAGGCAGAAAACCTTAAATTTTCGTTGTCGTTTATTGGCAATATCCCAAGAGAAGGGATAAAAAAGAAATTTGCCGACTACGAAGCATTAGTATCAGTCCTAAAACCTCAAAGCAAAAAACTTACATCTTTGGGGTTAGAAACCTACATCTCGGCAATGGAAAAAATTATTGTGAAATTCCGAGAGTTAAATCTCAACAGAGACCAAGACCGAGCCGCTATTAAAGGCAGAAGTAATCAAACAAGAAGTCAAGCGTTAGAGGATTATTCGGTTTTGAGGAATTATGTTGAAGCCTATTCCTTACTCAATGGGAATAAGGATACTGACACTTTTATCAGAGTTGTCAACGAATCACTTATTTATCTTATTCCTAAGACCAATAAATAATAAAATGGTCTGTCTACTAAAAGTGCTGTGGCATTGCCATAGCACTTTTTTTTTGTAAACAACTTCATTTTAAAAACGATGTGGACGAAATAAATAATTACAAATGCTTTTTTTTATTAGAAATAACTATCTTTGCAGCAAATATAACTAACGAGAGAAGTGGATATTATATATGGATAAAAAAGTAGATGATTTTTTGGATATTTCTTCTAATTGGTTTGATGTAGATAAAGATCTGTTGTTTAATACTGATTTTCGTTTGTCAAATGCAATTGCTCGTATTATGGGGTTTGGGTTTTATATTGTTGACTATGTAAACAATACAGTATTGTATATCTCTGATAATATTACTCGTTGGTGCGGACTTTCTCCTGATAAATCAGGTGTAGACCATATTGATTGCTATCTTAGATTAGTCCCTGATAGTGATTATCAGATGCTTATAGAAATTAACTCTGCCGTTTTTTCTTTTTTTAAGGATAAAAAAGACAATGAAATATTAAAATACATTGTATCGTATAATTTTCATCTTAATGGAATTCTTAGACACCAGTACTTTACACCGATAGCAGTAAAAAATGGATTTGTAGTTAGGGGACTTTTTATTTTGACATTGCCGTCAGAAAATACTCTTGGACACATAGTAATACGTAATGAAGATTTGGATTTTTTTTATGAATATTCTTTAACCAATCATGTTTGGCATAAAAAGAACCTTGTGAAACTTTCAGATGATGAAAAGATGATTCTTTGGTATTCTGCGCAGGGGCATACAACCGATAGTGTCGCAAATTTGCTTTGTAAATCGCCAGATACGATTAAAAAGAATAAAAAAAAGATTTTTAAAAAGTTGAATGTCAGTAATATATCAAATGCGTTGATTTATGCAATCAATAATAAATTGTTGTAAAAAGTAATATAAAAAAGTACCCGAAAGGGTACTTTTTTATATATTTTTTTTGTATATCTTTGTCGCAAAGATTTCGATTAGAAATTTTTTATGAAAATACTTTTTGCGCAATTTGTTTTTTTCGTATTAATTAATGTTTTATTAATAAAAAAAATGACTGAAAAAAATAATTTTTACGAATTAGGCGTTTGTCAACTTATTTGACCGTGGGTTCACACCCACGGCTATTATATATCACCCCTACGGGGTTTGGCTACCGAATTATATCTGGACGAAATATAATAGACGGGGGTGTGAACCCCCGGCACAATGCGTATTAAAACGTCTAATTCGTTAACAAATTTGGATATTCAGTACGTTACGTTTTTGAACCTATATATAGAAATAAATAAACACAAATGATGAAAGTGAGATTGGGAATAATAATATCAATTTTGTTATTATTAGTTGAAAGTGAAAATATTTTTGCACAAGACGAGTATTCTAATTGGTTTTTATATCCCAATTTCATTCTTCGTTTTGAAGAAGGCAAGAACCCTGAAATAAGAAAACTACCGCATAAGAGGTTGTTTAGAGGGTGGGGTAAAATTACGATTTCTGACAATGGTGGTAATCTTTTGGCATACGGTGATTTTGATGCTATATTTGATAAAAATAACAATTGTATTTACTCTTGTAACAAAAAAACGAGTAGGGGGAGTTCTTTTGCAGTTACAGATCCTTTAAATGAATATAGAACGTATATCTTTTCTGTTTTCACTAATGAAGAAAAAAAAGGTATTTTTTATACAGAAACACAT
This sequence comes from uncultured Bacteroidales bacterium, assembly GCA_905233995.1. Classification (GTDB taxonomy): domain Bacteria; phylum Bacteroidota; class Bacteroidia; order Bacteroidales; family UBA3824; genus UBA3824. The sequence continues at coordinate 13,859 of CAJOGF010000040.1, forward strand.
TGCTTTTGTATTGATTTTAGCAGTGATGATATTTTATTTACTGATAATTTGATAAATAAATATAAGGGACAAATCTATAGTTTGTTTTTGACAGCCGTTTTAAATGAAGAAGGAAATAAAATATGGTTTATTTCGTATAATGGTGAAAAAAAAATTGTATCGTATCTGATAGATGACGGTAAATGTCTTGAAACTGTTGAAAGTTGTTATACATTAGACCAAATTTCCAACACAAAGAAAGTGAATGCAACTAATCGCGATAATAAAATATACTTTGTATCTCAACAAGATAAACTTGCATCTTTTGATTTTGATTGTAAAAGCGGTAAGTTGTCAGTATTCAAAGAATATGAGCATATTCCATGTCAGTTTTTCGGTTTTTCTTTATCAGAAAAATATCTTTATACAACAGATGACAAATGTAAGAAAATATTTTGTTATGATATGGAATGTATGCAAAAAGTATCAGAATTTACCTATAATGATGTTTCAATTGATGATATTCAAGTAGCATCTGATGGCAATATTTATACTTTAGGTCTTTACCATTACACTTCGCCATCAAAGGGAGAAGTTATTGGTGTAATAGAAAATCTAGAATCTGACCAAAGAATATTTACGGAAGATATATTAAAGTTAGGTAACTCTCGTAATTTGGCTTTTCCACGCTACTATCGTTTCAGTGAGGATTTTAGATACAGAGCCTTATGTCGAACTTTTGATTTTAAGTATATTGGTATGGCTAAAACATTTCTTTGGGACTTTGGAGATAATACAAAATCTTCAGAAAAAAATCCGACGCATACATTTACAAACACTGGGAAATATAATGTAACTTTGTCCTTAACCTATGTAAACGGCGTAAAAAAAATAATTGAAAAAGAAATTCTTGTAACCGATATTTCTTCTACTCCAAAAATAATTTGTGAATAATAATTATTTGGTATTCGTTGAAATTTATAATATTTTGTTTCTAAGGAAAAAACAAATTATAATTTTTCATAAAAAGCAAAATAGCGTCTACGCGGTAAAAGAATTTTTGTTATCTTTGTCCCGTCAGAAAAAAATCACGCAGACAAAAAATGTTAGAACGCTTTTTAAAACAGACATCGTTTAAGGATTTAGACGATTTTGAAAAGAATTATGAAGTTATAGTACCTGAGAATTTCAATTTCGGATATGATGTAGTTGACGCTTGGGCAGAATGTGAGCCAAACAAAAAGGCTATGATTTGGGTTAATGATAAAGGTCTTGAGCATACTTTTACTTTCAAAGAAATGAAAGATTATACCGACAAGACTGCTTCGTACCTTTTGAGTTTAGGCATTAAGAAAGGCGACCGTGTAATGTTGATTCTCAAACGTCATTACCAATTTTGGTTTTCGATAGTTGCTCTTCACAAAATAGGTGCGATAGTAATACCGGCAACACATCTTTTGACAAAACACGATATAGTATACCGTAATAATTCAGCGGAGATTAAGGCCATTATTTGTTGTGGCGACCCATTAATTTTGGAACACGTATCGGCTGCAATTAACGAGTCTCCGAGTATCGAAAAACTTATTTCCGTAGGTCCTGAAATTCCAGAAGGTTACGAGGATTTCAACGAGGGCATAAAAAATGCAGCACCATTTGTACGACCCGAAAATGTCAACACCAACGATGATATTTCGCTTATTTATTTTACTTCGGGGACTTCTGCTGAACCTAAAATGGTGGCTCATTCGTTTACATATCCTTTAGGACATATAACGACAGCCGCATATTGGCACAATCTTACACCTAATGATATACATCTTACCGTTGCTGATACAGGTTGGGGCAAAGCTGTTTGGGGTAAACTTTACGGTCAATGGATTGTGGGTGCGTGTGTTTTTGTTTATGACCATGAAAAGTTCACGCCAGCCGACTTGTTGGACAAAATTTGCAAATACAAAGTTAGTACTTTCTGCGCACCTCCAACAATATATAGATTTCTTATTAAGGAAGACCTTTCAAAATACGACCTTTCGCATTTAAGATATATTACAACGGCGGGAGAGGCTCTTAATTCTTCTGTTTTTGAGACCATGAAAAAAATCACGGGTCTAAATATTTATGAAGGTTTTGGTCAAACGGAAACCACTTTATCTATTGCGACTTTTCCTTGGATGAAACCGAAACCCGGTTCGATGGGTGTTCCAAATCCTAACTACGATATAGATATTGTTGATCAAGACGGAAAGTCAGTAAAAGTTCTTGAACATGGTGAAATTGTTATTCGTCTTGACAAAAAGCGTCCGCTTGGGCTGTTTAAGGAATATTTTCGCGACAAAGAATTAACCAAAACTGTCATAACTGATAATGGCACAGTGTATCATACAGGTGATGTTGCTTATAAAGATCAGGACGGATATTTTTGGTTTGTAGGCAGAACGGACGATGTTATAAAAAGTTCTGGTTACAGAATTGGTCCTTTTGAAGTGGAAAGTGCTTGTATGACTCATCCTGCTGTTGTGGAATGTGCTGTAACGGGAGTGCCAGATCCTATTAGAGGTTGTGTTGTGAAAGCGACGATAGTTTTAGCAAAAGGTTATACTCCGAGCGAGAAGTTAATAAAAGAAATTCAAGACCACGTAAAAAACACGACCGCGCCTTATAAATATCCGCGTGTTATAGAGTTTGTCGACGAACTCCCGAAAACCATCTCCGGCAAAATCCGCAGAGTAGAACTCAGGGAAAAAGACAATAAGTGTTAACGGGGGTTCGTATTTTATGGCATCGGCGTTAGTAAAACTATATGTGCATTTAACTTTTCATATAAAATGGGGACATCGGACTGTCGGAATATATGAAGAGGATTTACCGAAACTATTCGGGTACATAAACGGCGTAATACTGAACATCGGTGGTATACCGTTAGCAATTGGCGGCATAGAAACGCACATTCATATTTTGGCTGCGTTACCTAAAAATATGGCTTTATCTGATTTTGTCAGAACGGTGAAAGCAAATTCAAGTCATTGGCTAAAAACGTTATCACCGAAATATGACTGGTTTGCGTGGCAAGACGGTTATGGGGCGTTTTCTGTCAGTGCGTCAATGATTGGGAAAACCACTGATTATATACGCAATCAAAAAGAACACCATAAATTGATTTCGTATAAGGACGAATACAAACGCTTTTTAACGGCATACCAAATTGACTATGACGAAAAATATGAATTTGACGATGAATGACGGATATGCGTATATAATCGCAAACATGCACGTATAAGCGCGGGGGTTCACCCCCCCGCCTATGATGTACCGCCCCGNTTGATTTCCGCATGGCTATCTTAACCGATTCTGAACCCCAAACGCGCCGCCAAAGCCCCAACGGGGCGGTACATCATAGGCGGGGGTGTGAACCCCCGGTTGAACGATGAATATATAACGAACATTTAAATAAAAAATATTAACAAAAATGGCAAGATTTAAACGTTTAGACGTATTAAACACGATGATTTCTACGGGCATAGTACCGCTTTATTACAATGCTGATGTAGAAAAAGTAAAAACCGTTGTTAAAGCCTGTTATGAGGGAGGCGCAAGGGTTTTTGAATTTACAAACCGCGGCGACTATGCACACGAAGTTTTTGAGGAAATCAACAAATGGTGTGCAACTGAATGTCCTGAAATGATTATGGGCGTTGGTTCGGTAGTTGACCCCGCAACGGCTTCGCTTTACATTCAACTCGGTGCTAACTTTATCGTATCGCCGTCTTGGGAATTACTGAACGCATCAATGAGCGAATTGAAGTAGTAATTGGTACCGTCTCTTTCGATGACGGCGATCGCGTCCTTCGTGGCGGCGTTCAGTTT
>CAJOGF010000041.1 GCA_905233995.1 uncultured Bacteroidales bacterium
ACGGCTATTATATATCACCCCTACGGGGTTTGGCTACCGATTTATATCTGAAACCAAGTCCTGAAAGGACGAAATATAATAGACGGGGGTGTGAACCCCCGGCACAATGCGTATTAAAACGCCTAATTCGTAAACGATATTGTACACATATCACTCGGTTTTGACTATTTTAAAGCCGACAAAGGAATGTTTAAACTGTACGACAAAAACTCAGAAATCTGGATAAAAATAAAAGCAAGTTTTTAGTATCAAAAATTTGTCAAAAAACAAAAAAAGCACTACCTTTGCGCCGTGAAAAAAAACACAATGGTAGCACGTCCTAAATATCTGAAAACGATTATCGCGGTGATGTTTGCGCTGATTACGGTATTAATGCCGACAGCCAAAAATCTCCACGTAAGTTTTCATGCAACCTCCGAAATTATAGGCGAAGTAATCACAGAGGATTGTCCGTTGTGTAACATTGAGTTTCCCGCTTTTGAGTTTAACGACAACAATGTTGAACTCAACACCGTAGAACGTCCATTTGTAATCTATGTGCCCAACATTTTGGGCAATCTCTGCAACAACAAAGTTGAAAGTCTCGTAATACGTGGTCCTCCCTCAGCAATTTGCTTAAACATCTAAAAAATGTGTCCATTAGCGACACGAAACAAATAAAGAGAAAAACATAAAAAACCAACAAAAATCACGATGCGTGTAAAAGCGATTGCTCTTGCATTGTGTCTTTGTATGTATACGAATGTCAATGCTCAAGATATTCAGCACGACGAAATTACAATCAAAGACAATGCAACCAAAAAACGACTGCTCAACACCAAAACTGTGGATAACGTTAACAATGAGTTCATAATTAAGAACTTAGGCGGCAGTCTTAGCGAAACACTTGACAAAATCCCCGGACTTTCAAGCATTTCGATAGGCTCCTCGCAAGGCAAACCCGTAATCCGCGGACTTGGTTTCAACCGTGTTGCAGTAATCGAAGACAATATCCGGCACGAATCCCAACAATGGGGCAGCGACCACGGACTCGAAATCGATCAATTTTCGGTGCTCGAAGCCGAAGTCATCAAAGGACCTTCATCGTTGGAATACGGTTCTGATGCCATTGGCGGTGTTTTAAAAATCAACACGTTGCGAGTTCCTAAAAAAGAAACTGTATCTGGCAACGTCAACCTTACCGCTAATACGTCAAACGCTTTGCTTGGCGCAAGTGCTGAAGTTTTGGCTCGTAAAGAAAAATTCTTCTTTACTTTAAGAACCACCGCTCAAGATTACGCCGACTACAAAGTACCAACGGATTACGTCAACATCTACTCCTACCGCGTGAAACTCAACGACCAACGTCTGCGCAACACAGCAGGCAACGAGTTGGATTTCAATGCGTCGACAGGTTGGATTGGTAATAATAGCAAGTTGCGTTTCAGCATTTCAAACGCTTTTACCGAAGGCGGAATGTTCGCAAATGCTCACGGTCTTGAGCCTCGCCGTGTTGACGAGTCAGCACACGATTGCAGCAACCGCGACATCATGATGCCTTCACAAAAAGTCAACCACCTGAAAACAGCCGTTCAATACGACAAATGGTGGCAGTCGATGACTGTGAACCTCAACGCCGCTTATCAGCACAACCGCCGCGAGGAATATAGTCAATACACAAGCCACGGATACATGCCGACCGTCTGCCCCGAAACATTGCAAAACCCTGACATTGAGTATCTTTACGACAAAGACGTTTTTACTGTCAACACCGTAGCAAATATGCCTTTTCAGAATTTTGACCTCAAGGCAGGCGCAAACGCAGAATATCAAGACAACGAGATTGGCGGCAGGAGTTTTATAATTCCAGCGTTCAAGAGCATGACTGCGGGAATGTTTGCATCGACAGATTATCGTCTGAATAACAACACAATAGTACAATTCGGATTGCGTTATGACATCGGAAACATTCACACCGAGGAGTATCGCGATTGGTTTCAGTCCGAGGGACAATATTTGCAGCGGGCAAGCGAACTGAACAGAAATTTCAACGATTTTTCGTTTGGTTGCGGCATCACGTCAAGACATGGAAAATTCAATTATAAACTCAATATCGCCAAAGGGTTCCGTATGCCAATAGCGAAGGAACTCGCCGCAAACGGTGTCAACTACCACAATTTCAGTTATGAAACTGGCAACGCCAATCTCAACAGCGAGACATCGTATCAGGCTGATTGTCAAATAGATTACTTATCAAAATTGTGGACAATAACGCTATCGCCGTTTGTGGGATACTTTTCTAATTATATTTTTCTCAACCCGACACCAAAATTCGATAGATTTTATGGCAACGGAAATCAAATTTATAATTACGAGCAATGTCGAGTTTTGCGCTATGGTGGCGAAATGGAGATTAAGTTATTGATTGATAATAGGTTTGTACCATTTCACAATTCAAAAGTGGAAGTTACTCTGAATGGAGATTTTGTAAAGTCGCGACAACTGAACGGCAACAAGAAAGGTTATTCGCTGCCGTTTGCGCCGCCTTCCACTATCGGATTTGAAACCGTGTACACTTACCACTTGAAAAAAACTGTCATCAAAACTGGTTTCGAGGAGTTTTTTGTTGGCTTTGACACCAAAAACGCCGCCAAAGTTACGGATATTGTCCCGCCCGAAAACCCGACTGATGGATATTTTCTGCTATCAACTTCGGCAGGTTGTAGGGCAAAAATTGTTGGAAAAGACGTTATGTTTTCTCTAAAAATCAAGAACTTGCTGAATACGGTCTACTTTGACCACACAAGTTATTATAGGCTCATCAACGTACCCGGACAAGGGCGTTGTGCAGTATTGAGTTTAACATTAAAATTCTAAAAAAACAAAATGAAAAAATCAACTATTTTTTTCGTATTGACGGTTTTGACAATCGCCTTCACAACCTCGTGCAACAAAGACGATGACAACAAAATCGACACTGAAAAACCTCAAATCGACGCTTCAATTGCTAACTCTTCGCCTAACAATGGTTCTGTATTCCATTTCGGCGAGGCTTTGCCAGTGAAACTCCGACTAACTGACAACCAAGGACTTGCTGCTTTCAGCATTGAGATTCATAACAATTTCGACGGACATTCGCACTCCACCGAAGATAACGAGGACGAACATGAAGACGAAGAACACGAACATCATCACGAAGAAGGCGAGGATGGCGATGCTTTCTACTACACGAAAGACTACGACATTCCCGACAACAATTCAGAATTTGTGGTTGACATCGCAATCCCGCTACCTGAAAAGTCCGCTGACGGCGACAATTATGCTGGCGGCAAGTATCATTTCATGCTGACAGTTACCGACAAGGCTGGATTTTCTACTTTCAAGGCTTGGGAAATTGAGATTTTGACTAAGGAATGATAAAAAGTTTTTAATTTATCCCATAAAATTTATAACTTTGCCCCCAATACTAATAAAAAGCGAAAATTATGCAATTACTTGAATTTGAACAACCTATACAAGAATTAGAAGATCAACTCAAAAAAGCCGAAGAAATAAAAGACTCCGGTACAGTTGATACTGACCTTATTATCAGCGAATTAAAAGATAAAATCGTAAAAAAACGCAAAGAAATTTACGACAACCTGACTCCATGGCAAAGGGTTCAAGTTTCAAGACACCCTGAAAGACCATACACTTTGGGGTACATCAGAAATATCTGCGACGATTTTATTGAACTTCACGGCGATAGAAACATAAAAGACGATACCGCAATGGTAGGCGGTTGGGGTACAATCGATGGCAAACCAATCATGTTTATAGGTCAGCAAAAAGGCGAAAACACCAAACTTCGTCAATACAGAAACTTCGGAATGGCTAATCCAGAAGGCTATCGTAAAGCCCTTAGACTGATGAGAATGGCTGAAAAATTTTCAAAACCGATAGTTACTTTTATTGACACTCCGGGTGCATATCCGGGTTCAGAGGCTGAAGAACGCGGTCAAGCCGAAGCAATTGCAAGAAACATTTACGAAATGTTCAAAATAAAAGTGCCAATTATCTGCATTGTTATCGGCGAAGGTGCCTCTGGCGGCGCAATCGGAATCGGCGTCGGCGACAAAGTATATATGCTTGAAAATACATGGTACTCTGTAATCGCTCCCGAAAGTTGCTCAAGCATTTTGTGGAGAAGTTGGGATTTCAAACGTGAGGCGGCTCAGGCTCTTAAACTAACCTCATCCGACATGTTAAAAAACAATCTTATAGACGGCATTATAAAAGAACCAATAGGTGGAGCGCATAGCAACCCTAAAGAAATATATTCAACGGTCAAAAAAACAATTCTTGACACACTCAACGAATTAGAAAAAATAGATATTGACACGTTGCTCGAAAAAAGATTGGAGAAATTTTGTTCAATGGGTGTTTTTGAAGAATAATTTTTTTTAAGTAATGGCAACAACGGCACAATCATTCAACAAATCAACCACCGAAAAAAAGAAAAACGAGTTTCTCAAAATCGTTAACGATCAATACGGTAGAATACCGCCTCATGATGTGGAACTCGAAGAGGTGGTTTTGGGCGCAATAATGGTTGAACAAGGTGCAGAAATTGATGTCTTCAATATTTTAAGTGCTGATAGTTTCTACACCGAGACGCACAAAAAAATCTATGAAGCCATTTTGCAACTTTCTTCAGCACAGCAACCTATTGACCTTTACACCGTTATAGAGCAACTCTCTAAAAACGGAACTCTTGAAGAAGTCGGCGGCGCGTATTATGTAGCCTCGCTGACAGAAAAAGTTGGTTCGGCTGCACACTTGGAGTTTCATTCAAGAATACTTCAACAAAAATACATACAAAGACAACTTATAAAAATTGCAACCGAAATCGAAGACAAATCATACGACCCAACAACCGACGTTGATGATATTTTAAGTTTTTCGGAAAAATCGATTTTTGATTTGGCAAACGGAAACATTAAAACCCAAACTAAATCCATGAGCGAAGTGCTCAAAGAGTCGATTAAACAAATTGAAGATGCCGGCAAACGCGAAGATGGACTTTCAGGAGTGCCTACAGGTTTTACGTCTTTGGACAAAATAACACAAGGTTGGCAAAATTCGGACATGATAGTTGTTGCTGCACGTCCGGCGATGGGAAAGACAGCGTTTATACTATCGATGGCAAGAAATATGACGGTTGATTTCAAAATTCCGGTGCTGATTTTTTCATTGGAAATGTCAGCAGTACAATTAGTAAACCGTCTGATTATCAGTGAGACAGAATTGTCGTCAGAAAAAATAAGAACAGGTAGACTCGAAGACTACGAATGGACTCAACTTGATGCAAAAATCAAAAATCTTCAAGACGCGCCTTTGTTTATTGACGATACTGCCGCAATTTCGCTTTTTGAACTAAGGTCAAAATGTATACGTCTGAAAATGCAGCACAATATCGGAATGGTTATGATTGACTACTTGCAACTTATGTCAGGACCTCCAGAGGTTCGCGGAAACCGTGAGCAAGAGGTTTCAACGATTTCGAGAGGTATCAAGCAGTTGGCGAAAGAACTAAACGTGCCGATAATTGCACTATCGCAGTTAAGCCGTAGCACAGTGTCAAGAGGTGGCGACATGAGGCCACAACTCAACGACCTTAGAGATTCGGGAGCGATAGAGCAAGATGCAGATATTGTATGTTTTATTCACCGACCAGAATACTATGGATTACAGCAAGATCAAGAAGGTAATTCAACACAAGGTTTAGGTCAAGTGATAATTGCAAAACATAGAAACGGCGCAACATGCGATGTAAATTTACGTTTTAGAGCCGAGTTTGCAAGATTTGAAGAATGGAATACTTTAGGACTGAGTGAAAGTATTTCTACTTTAGACGATTCTGGTAATATGACATTAGGTTCGTCAATGAACGATAATGCTTCATTCGATAATCTTGGAGGTTTTCCGCCTCAAAGTCAAGAAGCAGCACCATTTTAATTGTAAGCAATTATCGCAAACACTCCGCCGAGTTTTACAAATCTCAGCGGAGTGTTTTTATTTTTTGGGTATTTTTTAGGTAAAATATTTGTGAATAATTCTTTTTTTTCGTTGTTTTTTTTTACTTCTTTTTTTATTTTTGCGAACAAATTATTAATTATAAAACAGAAGTGTACAAAATATTAATAACTATATTATTGTCATTTGTATCATTTTCATCATTTGCTCTGAAAATCTTAATCCCGATGGACGAGACACAGACCAATCACTTAAAGGCATACGGGGTTTGTTATGCGGTTTTGGAAAGGGGATTAAGTGCAGAATGGCTTTTAAATTACCGAGGAGGAAGTTTCCTTACTGATTTTACCGACGAGACCGCTAAAATGTGCAGAGTTAGAAACGTAAAATTTGAACAGATTGCCGACGGTGCAGCAAACAATATTTTGTCGGAAATTTCGCGCAATGATGTAAATATGGAGCAAATAAAACTTGAAAAAGCACCCAAAATAGCAGTTTACGCTCCTAAAACTTACAAACCTTGGGACGATGCTGTAATGCTCGTTTTAACATACGCCGAAATTCCTTACACGGTGGTTTACGACGAAGAAATTCTAACCGGCGAACTTTCCAAATACGACTGGTTACATGTTCATCACGAAGACTTTACGGGTCAATTTGGAAAATTCTACTCTATGTACAAAAACGCACCTTGGTACAAAAATCAAGTTGCAGAGTTTAATGCGTTAGCACAAAAAATGGGATTTTCAAAAGTTTCACAATTAAAACTCGCAGTTGCCAAAACAATGAAAGCATTTGTCGGAGAGGGCGGTTTTATGTTTGCAATGTGTTCTGCAACAGACAGTTTTGACATTGCACTTGCCGCCGAAGGTGTTGACATTTGTCAACCGATGTTTGACGGCGATGCAATTGACCCTGATTGTCAAAAGAAACTTGATTTTTCCAAAACATTTGCATTCAAGGATTTTACGTTGGAACTCAATCCAAATGTTTATGAATATTCCGATATTGACGCAACAAGAACAAGAAAAGTAAATCAAAACAACGATATATTTACTTTGTTTGACTTTTCAGCGAAATGGGATCCCGTACCAGCAATGCTTTGTCAAAACCATGTTTCAGTTCTTGACGGCTTTATGGGTCAAACTACGGCTTACAACAAAAAAGTCTTGAAATCTTCGGTTTTGATTTTAGGCGAAAACAAAGCCGCTAACGAGGCTCGATATATTCACGGTGAATACGAAAAAGGCACTTGGACTTGGTATGCAGGACACGACCCCGAAGACTATACGCATTACGTTGGTGATGAACCAACAAATCTGGATTTGCACCCAAATTCTCCGGGCTACAGATTAATACTCAACAACGTATTGTTTCCGGCGGCTAAGAAAAAGAAAATGAAAACCTGAAAAAAATATTTGATATGAAAGTTTTATTGGTCTCAACCTCAGACAGAAAAGGCGGAGCAGCAATTGCGTGTTATAGAATTTTTCAGGCTCTCAAAAAAAACGGAGTTGAAGTAGATATGCTCGTTAGAGACAAAATCTCTTTCGACAAAGATATTTATTCTCTCAACACAAATGTTTATCAAAAAATAAGGAACTTTATAACTTTCTGTATGGAAAGGATTTGCATACTTTTCTATCGAAAATTAAAAAGGAAACAACTATTTGAAATGTCGTTTGATAATTTTGGAGCCTTCAACCTATTAACACACAAAAAAATACAAGAGGCTGACATAATAAATTTTCATTGGACAAGTCAAGGTCTGCTGTCAATAAATCAAATAGAAAAATTATTGGAACAAAACAAACGACTTATTTTCACAATGCACGATATGCACTATTTTACAGGCGTTTGTCATTATGTTCAAGATTGCAAAAACTACCTTTGGGGCTGTGGAAATTGTCATTTTTTTTCTAACGGGAAAAAAACAAACGACATTTCAAAACAATTATTTTTGAAAAAGCAAAACATAAAATCAAGAGAGTCAATACGATACATCACATGCAGCAATTGGCTAAAAGATACTGCAAAAAAATCTCAAATGCTAAAAAACGCCAAAATTTATTCGATTCCAAACCCAATAAACACTGACACTTTCCGCCCTTTAGACAAACAAAAAGCAAAACAAAAATTTTCGTTAACAAACAAGAAAACAATACTTTTTGGAGCGGCAAAGTTTTCAGACAAAAGAAAGGGCTTTGAATATTTGATAGAGGCTCTGAAAATAATTCATAAAAAAAATAAAGAAAACAACAATATACAACTTTTGATTTTCGGACAAGGCGAAAGTCAACTTCTTGAGAAACTTCCATTTGACTTTAAATTAGCAGGTTACATTAGCGGTGAAGACAAATTAGCATGGTTGTACAGCGCTCCAAGTCTTGAAGATAATCTGCCAAATACTGTTATGGAGGCTCTTTCGTGCGCAGTGCCGTGCGTTGCCTTTGATACAGGCGGACTTTCTCAAATGATAGACCATAATCAAAACGGATATTTAGCACAATTAAAAAACTCTGAAGATTTAGCGGCAGGAATTTTGCAAGTTCTTAATTCAGACAATTATATAACAATGTGTCATAATGCAAGAAGCAAGGTTGAAAACAATTTTTCAGAGCCTGTAATTGCAATGAAATACAACGAAATTTTCAGAACAATGTCAATATAAATACACAAAAAGTATGAAGATTGTTTTTGCATTTTTTTTATTTCTGACATTACTGCCGTTTGCGGTTTTATCGCAAAACAAAGATTCATTGCCTCAAGATACAAATTTCAGATACGGAGTTTTGGACAATGGTCTAACTTATTATATCCGTCATAACGAAAAACCTAAAAATCAAGCATGTTTCTATCTTGCTCAAAAAGTTGGTTCAATGCAGGAGGAGGAAGACGAAAGAGGACTTGCACATCTTTTAGAACACATGGCATTCAACGGTTCTAAGCATTTTCAAGGCGACAGAATGGTAACATTTTTGGAAGAAAACGGCATTAAATACGGTTCTGAACTAAATGCAAGCACCTCATACGATGAAACAATCTATTGGATTGACAACGTTCCTGTTGGAGAAAATAGTTTTTTGACAGACTCATGTATTCAAATCCTCGCCGATTGGTCGGGTAATATTTCACTTCTTGACGAAGAAATCGACAAAGAACGCGGAGTTGTAAAAAGCGAATACATCGCAAGAAATTCACCTGCAATGCGTCAATACGAAGAACTTCTGCCGATTGTACTGAAAGATTCAAAATATTCCAAACGTATTCCAATTGGACTAATGTCAATTGTAGAAAATTGTCCTTACGACAAATTAAGAGAATACTATAAAAAATGGTATCATCCTTCTTTACAAGGTGTTATAATTGTTGGTGATATTAACGTTGATGACACCGAAAAGAAAATCAAGGAAAAATTTTCAAATTTTCAAAATCCTGACAACGCTCAGCCAATTGTTTCTTACGATTGTCCTTTCAACGAAGAGCCAATTTTTGCAACTTCAAAAGATAAAGAACAGAGCAGAATTTCGTTTTACGTTTATTTTAAGTTTAAGCAATTCCCTGAAGAAAAGCAAGGTGGACTTGATTACTTCAAGTATTTATTAAATTGTGAAATCATTTCCAAAATGATAAATTCAAGACTTCAGGATTTAACTGACGATATTCGTTCTCCGTTTTTTTCGGTATCATGCAAATTAGGAAACTATATTTTTGCTAAATCAGCCGGCGGACTTGCATTTATGGGCGTTGCAAAACCCAGTCGCGAAAAAGATTGCTACAAATCACTTTTAACCGAAGCAATGAGAATAAAAAAACACGGATTTCTACCTTCCGAATTAGAAAGAATAAAAAAAGAAATTCTTTTTGTCAACGAACAAAACTATAAAAATCGTCAAAACCTAAAAAACACAGATTACGTAAAAATGTGTCTAAGGCATTTTCTTGACAACAAGGCATTAATCAGTGTTTCTGACCAATATTTATTAACAAAACAACTTACAGAAAAGGTTTCAGTAGAAGAACTTAATTCTCTTATACAAAATATAATAACTGATAACGGAAGAAATCTTGTAGCATTTAATTTCTCGCCTGAAAAGTCAGGTCAATTTTACATGGACGAAAATATTTACAAAGAAATTACAAAAGAAACTCTCAAAAAAAGAACGCCTTCCTACAAAGATGTTTTGATAAAGAAAAAACTATTAACAGAATTGCCCGAACAAGGAAATATAGTTAACGAAAAAAAAGACACTATCTTTTCAGCAAAAATCCTAACCCTAAGCAACGGCGCAAAAGCAATACTCAAGAAAACCGACTTCAAACAAGACGAAGTGATGTTTTGTGGCTTTTCTTTTGGCGGCACATCTCTGAATCCAGAAAGCGAAATTTATAATTTCCGTTACGAAGACAAAATTATGGAAAACACAGGCTTGAACGGTTTTTCAACAAGAGAATTAAAAAAACTCAAAACTGGCAAACAAATCTCAATCAACATCAACATTAACAACGAATCTCAAAGTATATCAGGCAGTTGCAACGTCAAAGACTTAGAATTTTTCTTTACAAATATTTATTGCAGTTTTGTTTACGGAGGCTCTAACAAGCAAGATTTTGAAATCTTTAAGCAAAAACTAAGTCATAGGCTTCAAAACGAGAAAATAAAACCCGAAGCAGTTTTTTTGGATACAGTAAAATATTGGCAATTCAACAACAATCCACGCATTTCGGCTTTAAAAACTGACGATATTGAAAAAATCAACTTCAAAAACGTTATAAAAAACTATAAATCAAGATTTTCTGACGCTTCTAATTTTACTTTTTTCTTCACAGGTGATTTCAACGAAGACACGTTAAAATATTTGATTTGCAAATATTTAGCTGTTTTACCGCAAAAAAATACCAATTCAAGTTTTGAAAAAGGAAAAGCAAACTATTCCAACCAAAATGTTGACTTAAAATTTTCTCATCAAATGCTTTCGCCCGAAAGTTATGTGTTGATACAATATCTCAACGATGGCGTTTTTAGTTACAACCTCAAAACAATGCTAAAATTTAATGCGTTATCAGAAATAATCACCTATTTGATGCACAAAAAAATACGCGAAGAGGCTTCAATTGCTTATTCAACAGGTTGTAGCGCACTATTTCTTCATTCCGAAGAAGACGGCTTTGCCAAAACAGAATTAGTTTTGAAAAATCCCGTCAAGCCTGAATATGCTTTGGTTGCTCAAAATATAATGTATCGCATTTTAAGCGACATTTCCGGCAACGGCATAGAAGATGCCGACCTTAAAAAAGCAAAAGCGTTTATGCTAAAAAAACACCTTCAGAACATAAAAGAAAACGATTATTGGTTTAAAATTCTAAAAGAGAAATATCTCTACGGAACCGACCTTTTTACAAATTACGAAGAAGAGGTAAATTCTTTAACCTCAAACGATATAATAACATTACTTGACGGAATACTTAAATCCTCAACAAAACAAGTATTTCTAATGATGCCAACCAACACAAAACAAAAAGAAACATTAAACGATTAATCCACAAAAGTATTATCGTCGTCTTTGTCATTGTTGTTTTCAGCCGAAGGGACTCTTGTTGCTGAACCTTTGTAACGAGTTATCCAATCAGCGTTTTCCATACACGCCAAAAGTCTAAAACAATTATCTCCAAAACAAAAATCACTAAGTTTTTCGATTCCAAACTCTTTTAAAATCATAAACTGCTGAGGACTTGGAATTTCATCGCTTTCTGAATCGTTTGCCCAACCCTCATCGTGTTCTATTGGCATAAAAAAAGGATATTTTTTGTATCTCAATTGCCAAAGTCTTGACACTATATTATAGTCTTTAACTCCAAAATTTCTAAAAAAATCCTCCTTTGAAGGATTTGCAGCACTTCTTTCTCTTCCAGCCGCACGATTCACAAAACCGTCCATACTAAGTTGAGTATATTTCATAGTGCTATCGTCGTTGATATGAATTTCATAAAAGCGTACCAAGCCATTAAAATCAGGCAAAAGCACAAAACCAAAGAAATCTCTAATTTGAGGAGGCGTTTCGTCTTCACCGAAAGTTGCAAAACCACCGTCATCTTCGCCCTCGTATTGAGCAAAAACAGAAACATTGATGCAACAAAATAAAATCAAGAAAAATAATACTTTCAGTTTCATAATTTATACCTCCTTATATATTTGTTATAAAAAAACGCAAAACCAATACCAAATATTATTTAACTATAAAAAAAGAATCCGTCTTAAACGGAGAGAACTCCGAAAGGCGGATTCATGTATAGCAGGCAATAAATAAAAAACTTTTTTAATATCGATAATGTTCGGCTTTGTAAGGACCATTAACATCAACACCAAGATAATCGGCTTGCAACTTAGTAAGGGTTGTAAGTTTTGCGCCAAGTTGTTTCAAATGAAGTCTTGCAACCTCTTCGTCCAAATATTTGGGCAAACGATAAACACCTATTTCGTATTTTTTCTGCCACAAATCCAACTGAGCAAGCACCTGATTTGTAAACGAATTGCTCATCACAAACGAAGGATGTCCCGTTGCACAACCAAGATTAACAAGTCTACCTTCTGCCAAAACAACAATACTATGTCCGTCAGGAAAATAATATTGATCAACTTGCGGTTTTATATTGACTTTTTTTATTCCAGCAACTTTTTCCAAATCCGCCATCATAATTTCATTATCGAAATGTCCAATATTGCAAACAATGGCTTTATCTTTCATTTTTGACATGTGGTTAGCAGTAATAATATCTCTGTTGCCAGTACAAGTTACGTAAATATCTCCTTGAGAAAGAGCATCTTCAACGGTTGTAACTTCAAAACCCTCCATACAAGCCTGAAGTGCACATATAGGATCGATTTCAGTTACCAAAACCCTTGCGCCAAAACCTCTCATACTTTTAGCACAACCCTTTCCAACATCACCATAACCACAAACAACAACAACTTTTCCGGCTATCATAATGTCGGTTGCACGTTTGATACCGTCCGCTAAAGACTCTCTACAACCATAAAGATTATCAAACTTGGATTTTGTAACAGAATCGTTAACATTGATTGCAGGAAACAAAAGTTTCTTTTTTTCGTTCATTTGATACAAACGATGAACGCCAGTAGTTGTTTCCTCTGAAACGCCACGAACCTTTGAGGCTAATTTATGCCAATTAAAATTATCTTCTTCAATCGAAAATTTAATACGTTTGTAAAGTTCTTTTGCATCTTCACCTTCTACTGAAGCCTCAAGAATTTTAGGATTATCTTCAGCCTCAACTCCTAAATGCAACATAAGAGTTGCATCGCCACCGTCATCTACAATCAAATCAGGACTTTCACCGTTAGGAAAAGTCAACGCCTGAAGCGTACACCACCAATATTCAGCGAGCGTCTCACCTTTCCATGCAAAGACAGGGACCCCAGCTTTTGCTATCGCAGCCGCTGCATGATCTTGCACACGAAGCCCAACGAACTTCAGCACCCAAAGCAGTTAACGTTTCAATCAATACCGCAGTCTGAACCGTCATATGCAAAGAACCCATAATTTTTGCACCTTTAAGAGGTTTTTGCGCAGAATACTTCTCTCTCAGAGCCATCAGTCCCGGCATTTGAGATTCTGCAAGTTCAAGTTTTTTTCTTCCTAATTTCGCCAATGAAATATCTTTTACCTTAAAAGGAAGATTCTTTTCGATTTTATCCATTTTTGTTAACAAAAAATATTTTGCCCAAAATTCGTAATAAAAAACTGAAAATAAAAATTTTTTTTCGGATTTTATTAGTAATTTTGCGGCACTATTATTTTATTACAAATAGGTTATGAAAATACATCGTTTAACATCCGAAAACTCAGTTTTAGGCAACTTTATAGCCCAAATGCGAGATATTAACATTCAGAAAGACCCTTTAAGATTTCGCTATAATGTTAAAAGGATTTCGCACATTTTGGCGTATGAAATTTCAAAAACATTGTCTTACAAAAACACCACAATCACAACACCTTTGGCTACGGCACAGGGTTCTTGTATTGACAATAAAATAGTAATAGCCAGCGTTTTAAGAGCCGGACTTGCTATGCACGAAGGCTTTATAGATGTTTTTGACGATGCTGAAAATGCTTTTCTTTCGGAATATAGAGCCTACAAAGAAGACGGTAAAAATTTCGAGATAAAGTTTGAATACATGGCAAGTCCAAACATTGAAGGCAAAACTTTGCTAATAGTAGACCCTATGCTTGCCACAGGCTCAAGCATAATTGTTGCTATGAATGGACTTTTAAGAAACGGCAAACCAAAACATATACATTTTGCGTCAATATTCTCCTCTGAACAAGGAATACAAAAACTTAAAGAAAATATTGACGAAGATTTATGCGATATTTGGACAATTGTTACCGACCCTGAACTTAATCAACACGGCTATATAGTCCCCGGATTAGGCGATGCAGGCGACTTGTGTTACGGTGAAAAGTTATAAAAAACAAAATTTTTAAAAAAAATTTGTGTATTCCGATAAATATGGTTAATTTTGCACATTTTAAAATCCGAAAATTAAAAAGCGACAAAGCGTGGATTATATCGTAGAATACAAAGGAATTGGAAACGGCAAATATGAGATTGATTATCATATAGATAAAGTTTTTTTCAGTCAGATAGAAGATGCGCAGTTTTCGGACGGAAATGTTGAAGTAAAAGTATTTATGACGGTATTTTCGGGTGGTTTGGAATTTGAATTTAGAATTTCAGGCACATTGAAAACCGAATGTGATCGTTGTCTTGAAGAATTTGATATGCCGATAAAAGGCAAATTTAACATGAGCGTAAAGTTTGCCGAAAAGGCTTCAGAGCCAGAAGATGCGGACGAAGAAATTTGTCTTTCATTGGAGGACACTTCAATAGACTTAAAACAACATATATACGAGTTTGTGGTTTTGAGTGCGCCTTTAAGACATCTTCATAAGGAAAAAGATTGCAACAAAGAAATTTTGAAAGCAATTAATTCCATAAATGAAGTTTCTGAAGATGACAACGAAATCGACCCAAGATGGGAAAAACTAAAAAGTTTGTTATAAAAAACTTTAAGAAAAAAATATTTATATTAACTTATTAAAAATAAAAAAAGAAAATGGCAAATCCAAGAAGCAAGATGTCCAAAACAAGAAGGGACAAAAGAAGAACACACTACAAAGCCGTAGCCCCGACTTTGACAAAATGCAGCAATTGCGGTGCAACGATTCAAATGCATCATGTATGTCCTGAATGCGGATACTACCGCGGACAACAAGCCGTTTCAACAGAAAACGTTGCACAATAAAAGACGTTTTTTTTTGAATTTAAATTTATGAAATCAGACGAATGAATATTAACAAAATTTTCATTTGTCTTTTTTCTGTTTGTTTTAGTAAAACAAATTTCATTTAATGAGCAACAAAAATTCCGTAATTACCGGTGTAGGAATGTACGTTCCAGAATACCGGCTTACAAACAACGAACTTTCTACTATGGTGGACACTTCCGATGAATGGATAACTTCAAGAATCGGAATCAAAGAACGCCGTATTATGAAAGACAAGGACAAAGCCTCCGCTTATTTGGGGGCGCAAGCGGTAAAACAACTTTTAGAAAAAACGGGGACCGACCCCTTGGACATCGACCTTGTAATCTGTGCAACCGTTGTTCCTGACTATGTTTTTCCGGCAACAGGAATTATTATCGCCGATATGACGGGTCTGAAAAACGCTTACGCTTTCGACGTACATGCCGCTTGTTCGGGATTTTTGTACGCACTTACCGTTGCAGACAAGTTTATCAAAGCCGGTAAAGAGAAAAAAATAATCGTTGTCGGTGCTGAAAAGATGTCAACAATCGTTGATTATACTGACAGAAAAACATGTCCGATTTTTGGAGATGGAGCCTCTGCCGTTTTGGTAGAAGCGACTCAAGAGAACATCGGCGTTATGGATTATATTCTCCGCTCCGACGGTGTTGGTGTAAAATACCTTCATATCAAAGCAGGCGGCTCACTAAATCCGGCAAGTGAAGAAACTGTCAAAAACCGCGAACACTTTATTTATCAAGACGGTCAGCCTGTATTTAAATACGCAGTAACACGCATGGCTGACGTGTCGGTGGAAATAATGCAAAAAAACCACCTAACCGCCGACGATATTGCATGGCTTGTGCCTCATCAAGCAAACTTAAGAATCATAGACGCAACAGCACGAAGAATGGAACTTGACCCGTCAAAGGTTATGATTAACATCCAAAAATACGGCAACACAACCGCTGCTACAATTCCTATCTGTCTGTGCGAATGGGAAAAACGTCTTCACAAAGGCGACAACCTTATACTTGCTGCATTCGGCGCAGGTTTTACTTGGGGTTCGCTTTGGCTAAAATGGGGTTATGATTCTAATTGAAAATTTACAATTAAAAAATTGAAAATTTACAATTAAAAAATTGGGAATTGGCAATTAACAAGAAAAATAAAAAAAATTATGGTTAATTTCAAAGAAGTACAAGATTTCATCAGGGCTGTTTCCAAAATCGGACTTTCCGAAGTGGACATTCAGACCGAAGAGTTGAAACTCAATATAAAATTCCCTGCTGGAGAAAAAGAAAGTCAGGGTGTAAAAGAAGGATTTCAGATTCCTCAGTTCCAAATGCCTATGCTATCAGGAATGTCGCAGCAAATGGGTTCTCCCCTTCAGGCTGCTGCAACAACAACAACTCCGATAGAATACCGTCAGGAAACAAAAGAAGATGATAAAAAACTTCTAACAATAAAATCGCCGATGGTAGGAACTTTCTACCGCCGTCCTTCTCCTGACAAACCGATTTACGTAAACGTAGGCGACGAAGTTACAAAAGGCAAAGTACTTTGCGTTATTGAGGCAATGAAACTTTTCAACGAAATAGAATCGGAAGTATCAGGCAAGATTGCAAAAATCTTAGTAGAAGACGGTTCTCCCGTAGAGTATGATCAACCATTGTTCCTTGTTGAACCGTAATACTTTAAATCTAAAAGTCTAAAGATGTACAAAAAAATCAACAAGGTACTGATTGCTAACAGGGGCGAAATTGCGTTACGAATTATTCGCACTTGTCAGGAAATGGGAATCAAGACCGTTGCAATTTATTCTACCGCCGACAAAGATTCCCTTCATGTAAGATTTGCTGACGAGGCAGTCTGCATAGGTCCTGCGCCGTCGGCACAATCATATTTAAACATACCTGCGATAATTTCGGTTGCAGAACTCACTAATGCTGATGCAATACATCCGGGTTACGGTTTCTTGTCGGAAAATGCAAAATTTGCAAGAATATGCAAAGAACACGATATAAAATTTATCGGACCTACCGAAGAACACATCAACAAAATGGGCGACAAAGCAACCGCACGTCGCACAATGATTGAAAACGGTGTTCCCGTTACCCCCGGTACAGAAGGAATATTGTCTACCGTAGAAGACGGCAAAAAAGAAGCACGCAGAATCGGCTATCCCGTCATGCTGAAAGCAACCGCAGGCGGAGGTGGCAAAGGTATGAGAATCATTCGCAAAGAGGAAGATTTTGAAACTCTTTGGGCTCAAGCAAAACAAGAAGCGGCTTTTTTTGCAAACGATGACGTATACCTTGAAAAATACATAGAAGAACCTCATCATATTGAAATTCAGATTGCTGGAGATCAATACGGAAATGTATGTCATCTTTCAGAAAGAGATTGTTCGATACAGAGAAGACATCAAAAACTTTTGGAAGAAACGCCCTCTCCTTTTATGACAGAAGAGTTAAGACACAAAATGGGAGAAGCGGCTTGCAAGGCAGCAAAAGCAATTCAATACGAAGGCGTTGGAACTGTTGAATTTTTGGTGGACGCTTCACGAAATTTCTATTTCATGGAAATGAACACCCGCATTCAAGTAGAGCATGGTATCACAGAAGAGGTTACAAATCTTGATTTAGTAAAAGAACAAATTTTGATTGCTGAAGGTCATAAAATCAATCAAAGGAATTATTACCCTCAGGCTCACGCTATTGAATGTAGAATAAATGCAGAAGACCCTTTCAACAACTTCAGACCTTGTCCAGGTCAAATAACGGGACTACATTTGCCCGGAGGAAACGGTATAAGAGTTGATACTCACATTTACTCTGGTTACAAAATACCTTCGAGTTACGACTCAATGATTGTAAAACTCGTTGCAGTGGCACAAACACGTCAAGAGGCCATCGACAAAATGAAACGCGCCTTAAACGAACTTGTAATAGAAGGTGTTAAAACTACCGCTGCTTTCCATCAACAACTTATGGAAGACGAAAGATTCCGTCAGGGCAAATATACAACCAAATTTATGGAAGAATTTGAAATTAAAAACCCTGATGTCAAATAATAAAAATTAAAGAATAATGGGAAACGTTGTATCCGATAACGCAAAAATAAGCACCATTGCTTTCGGTGCAGACATTGTCGGCGAAATAACAGCAAACGGCAATTTTAGAATTGAAGGCTCGATAAAAGGAAACTTGAACATAACAGGCAAATTAGTAGTAGATGATACCGGAGTAATTGATGGTAATGTTAACTGCAAAAGCGCACTAATTTCCGGCAAACTTGACGGCAAAATCGTTGTTGAAGACTTGTTGGAATTAAAACACACAGCCAAACTTCATGGCGATATAATTACCTCAAAAATATCAATAGAAGAAGGTGCTGTGTTTTCAGGTACATGCAACATGGATTCCTTAGAGGGCGGACAGGCAAAAAAAGTTGCGTCAAAATAAAATGAATCAAAAAAAAGACGACAAACAACGTTTGCGCCTGATTGCAAAATACACTTCGGCCGCTTTTCAAATGGCGGCCATTATTGTATTAGGAGCGTTTTTAGGACGTTATTTGGACAATACACTTGACACAAAGCCTATTTTAACAATTATCATTCTATTAGTTTCTGTGTTTGCAGCACTATATTTTTTCATAAAGGACATCACAAAAAAATAACAAAAAAAAAATGTCATTCTACATAAAATATTATATCATTTTGGCTTCAGTGCTAACAATAATATCAACACTGATTTTCAATCTTTTATTGGAGCAATACGTATCTTTTCCCATTTACATTACCCCAACATTCTATGCCTTGATAAGTGTTTTATGGATGAAAATACTTGAAAAACCAAAATTCAAACAATTAACCAAATTTTCCAACGCTTTTATGTTGACAAATATGGTAAAATTGTTTGTTTATTTGATATTTTTTGTCGTTTTTTATTTTGCTGTACCGCAAGAAAAGAAAATTGCTTTCGCAGTATACTATATGTCAACATACGCAATATTTGCCTCTGTTGACACAATAGTTCTGCTAAAAATATTCAAAAACGAATAAAAAATTACATTCTTCTTGCTGAAAGATTCTTTTTGTTTTCTTCCAACAAGGTTTTCATTTTTTCCTGAATCAAAGAAGATTGCTCACCGGCTTTTTCGGCAAAATCTTCGCCATTAGAAGCGTAAATTATACCTCTTGACGAATTAACCAAAAGACCGCAAGTCTCGTTCATACCGAAAGTTGCGACATCTTCAAGACTTCCTCCTTGCGCTCCTACTCCGGGGACAAGCAAGAAATTATTTTTTGCGATTTTTCTTATCTGCTGAAATTTATACGCCTGAGTTGCTCCGGCTACAAACATAACTCTATTTTCGTCGCCCCAAAGTTGACCATATTTCAATGTTTTTTCAAACAAATATTCGTCAGTTTCCTTCTCCTGAATTATCTGAAAATCCGAAGCAGAAGGATTAGAAGTTAAAGCCAAAACAATAACCCACTTATCAGGAAATTCCAAAAACGGAGTTATTGAATCTCTACCCATATAAGGCGAAAGAGTAACAGCATCAAAAGGCATTTGCTCAAAAAACGTTTTAGCATACATTTTACAAGTATTTCCGATGTCGCCACGTTTGCAGTCAGCAATCAAAAAAATACCCGGATAATTTTTCTTAATGTATTCAGCGGTTTTTTTGAGAGACTCCCACCCTTTTGCTCCCAAAGCCTCATAAAATGCAGTATTAGGCTTATAGGCGACAGCATACTGCTGAGTTGCATCAATAATTTGCTTATTGAACTCAAAAATTGGATCTTCCTCTTTCAAAAGGAACTGTGGAATTTTCTCCAAATCCGTATCCAATCCAACGCAAAGAAAAGAGTTTTTCTTAACGATTTTATTGTAAATATCGCGGTAATTCATGTTTTTATATCTTAAATTTTAAAGTTTAAAGTCCTGATGCTTTTAATCTTTCTGCGTTTTCGGCGATTTGAAGTTTTTCGATTATTTCGTCAATTTCGCCGTCCATTACAACGGGCAAATTATAGAGCGTAAGATTAATTCTATGGTCCGTTACTCTTGATTGCGGATAATTGTAAGTACGGATTTTAGCACTTCTATCGCCTGTTGAAACCATAGTTTTTCTCTGCGATGATACTTTGTCCAAATACTTCTGATATTCAATAGCATACAAACGGCTACGAAGTTCTTTCATCGCTTTTTCAAGGTTTTTTATTTGCGATTTTTCGTCCTGACAAGTTACAACCAAACCTGTAGGTATATGTGTCAAACGGATTGCAGAATATGTCGTGTTAACGCTCTGACCGCCCGGTCCAGAGGAACAATATGTATCTTTTCTGATGTCTGATTCTTTTAAGTCAACGTCAAATTCACCTGCCTCTGGCAAAACGACAACCGAAGCCGCTGAAGTATGGATTCTTCCTTGAGTTTCGGTCTGAGGCACCCTCTGAACACGATGAACACCAGATTCATATTTCATAATTCCATAAACGCCTTCATTTGCACTTGAGACAGTAAAGACAATTTCTTTATAACCGCCCATCGTGCCCTCGGTGAAACGGGTGATTTCGATTTTCCAACGGCGTTTTTCACAATATTTTGTGTACATACGGTAAAGGTCGCCGGCAAAAATAGCCGCCTCGTCGCCGCCTGTACCGCCACGAATTTCAATAATCGCATTTTTATCGTCTTCTGGGTCTTTGGGAAGAAGCATAATTTTGATTTGCTCTTCTCTTTCGGGCAAACTTGCAGAGAGAGTTTCAAATTCTTCTTTCGCCATTTCGCGCATTTCTTCGTCCTGCTCGTTTTTGAGGATTTCCTTTGCCTCCTCAATGTTGCCCAAAATTGTTTTATATTCGTTATAAGCCTGAATCAAAGGTTCGAGGTCTTTAAATTCCTTATTCAAAGCAACATAACGCTTCATATCTTGCATAGCCTCAGGTGAATTTACCTGAGCAGCAACCTCTTCAAATCTTTGTTTTACGCCTTCAAGTTTTTCTAAAATAAGATTTTCTGCCATAATTAATTGTAAATAAACTCTCCAAATTGAGATTTAACTGTAACTTGTTTTTCTTCAGACTTTTCAACATGTCCGATAATTTTTGCCTCCACAGAAAAGTTTTCAGCAATTTTGATGACCTCTTTTGCGGTTTCTAAATCGGTGTAGACTTCAAATCTATGTCCCATGTTGAAAACTTTATACATCTCCCGCCACGGCGTTTTGCTCTGCTGCTGAATAATCTTGAACAGCGGCGGAATTTCAAACATATTATCCTTTATAACATTTACTTTATCAATAAAATTCAACACTTTTGTCTGCGCTCCGCCTGAACAATGAATCATAGCGGAAATATTTTTTCTAAACTTTTTAAGCACTTGTTTAATAATCGGAGCGTATGTTCTTGTAGGTGAAAGAACTAATTTTCCAGCAGTAATTTTATCCAAACCTTCAATTTCATCGGTCAGATTATATTTTCCTGAATATACCAAAGACTCATCGATTGAATGGTCATAAGTCTCAGGATATTTTTTTGCAACACTTTTGTTGAAAACATCATGACGAGCAGAAGTTAAACCATTACTTCCCATACCACCGTTATAATCGCTCTCGTATACTGCTTTACCATAAGAGGACAAACCAACAATAACATCGCCTTCCTTAATATTACATTCAATAACATCGCTTCGTTTCATTCTTGCAACAACTGTTGAATCAACGATGATTGTACGTGTCAAATCGCCTGTATCAGCAGTTTCGCCACCTGTTGAATAGATTTCGATGTCATAATCACGAAGATTTTGCATTATTTCTTCAGAAGAATTAATAAGCCGCGCAATAACACTTCCCGGAATAAGATTTGCATTTCTGCCGATAGTTGAAGACACGAGTATATTGTCGGTTGCACCAACGCAAATCAAATCGTCAACATTCATAATAAGAGAATCTTGTGCAATTCCGTCCCAAACACTCATATCACCAGTTTCTTTCCAATAAGCGTATGCAAGTGAGGATTTCGTACCCGCGCCGTCAGCGTGCATGATAACGCAGTAATCGTCATCACCGCTTAAAATATCGGGGACAATTTTACAAAAAGCATTCGGGAAAATACCTTTGTCAAGGTTTTTAATTGCATTGTGGACATCGGTTTTAGAAGCCGAAACACCGCGTTTTCCGTATCTTAATTCTTCTTCCATAATAATCAATTTTTTTTGCAAAGATAGCGGTTATTGTTGAATTTTACAAATAAAATCTTCATAATCCTTTGATGCTTTTTCCCAATTCTCCATTTCTAAATCCAAATCGGCTTTTATTTTATCAAATTGTTGAAAAAGTGTCATATCAGTTTGATTTTCAGGTTTTGAGAGTTTATCCTGAATTTCTGATAATTCTGTCTCAAGTTCAGAAATTCTTTTTTCCGATTTATCAACCATAGACTTTAGTTTACGAGCATTTTTTTCGATTTCCTTCTTTAACATATAATCTTGTTTGGAATTTGAAACAGGAGCATCTTCGCTTTCCAAAGTCTGTTTGGTCTTAACAATTTTTTGAGCCTCAAACTGACGCATATTTTCTAACTTTAATTTTTCAAGAAAATATGTTATATCGCCACGATACTGCTTGATTTTTCTATCCTTAAACTCATAAATTGTCTGAGCCAAGCCATGAAGAAAATCCCTATCATGAGATACCAAAATAAGAGTACCGTCATACATTGCAAGTGCTTTTTTTAAGACATCTTTACTTCTGATATCCAAGTGATTAGTAGGTTCGTCCAAAACCAAAAGCGAATAAGGCTGAAACAAAAGTTTTGCCATTTCAAGCCTTGCCCTCTCCCCTCCTGAAAGCACTTTTACTTTTTTGTCAATATCCTCGCCCGAAAAAAGAAATGCGCCAAGAATATCCCTAACTTTTGTCCTATAATCACCTGTTGCAATCTCGTCCAAGGTTTCAAAGACAGTTTTGTTCATATCAAGAAGTTCGTCCTGATTTTGAGCATAATAACCTATTGACACATTGTGTCCTAATTTTAGTTCACCTTCAAAAGGCAATTGTCCGATTATACAACGAGAAAACGTAGTTTTTCCTTCACCATTGCGACCTACAAAAGCCACTTTCTCGCCTCTTTGAAGTTCAAAATCAACATTTTCCAAAATAACTTTTTCACCAAATGCTTTTGAAAAATTTTGCGCTTTCACCACAATTTGTCCTGACCTTGGAGCCGGCGGAAACTTGAAATGTATCGAACTATTATCTTCTAAATCAACTTCCAATTTTTCCATTTTTTCAAGCATTTTGATTCTTGATTGTACTTGATTGGATTTTGTAGGTTTATAACGGAAACGTTCAATAAAATCTTTGGTATCTTTAATTACTTTTTGCTGATTTTCGTATGCGGCAATTTGCTGTTTTCGTCTTTCTTGTCTAAGTTCTAAATACTTGGTATAAGGAGCGTTATAATCATAAATTTTACCCAAAGAAATTTCAACCGTACGCTTTGTAACATTATCCAAGAAACTTCTATCGTGCGAAATCAGTACAACGGCTCCCGAATAATTTTTCAAGAAATCCTCAAGCCATTGAATTGATTCAATATCAAGATGATTCGTCGGCTCGTCAAGAAGGAAAACATCAGGCTGCTTGAGAATAACTTTTGCTAAAATAATTCTCATTTTCCAACCGCCCGAAAATTCACTTGTCATTCTTTGAAAATCCGATTGTTTAAAACCCAAACCTTTCAAAACCACTTCGGCTTTTGCTTGATTTTGTGTGTCAGAAAAAAGTTCGAGTCTTTCTTGATATTCGGACAGAGTGTTTACAAGTTTTAGATAACTTTCTGATTCATAATCTGTCCTATTTGTTATCTCAAGTGTTAATTTATCAACCTTATCTTGAAGTGAATTAGTATCTTCAAAACAAGTCATTGTCTCTTCAATAACCGAAAGTCCAGAAGGAAGTTCCATGTGTTGAGGCAAATATCCAAGAGTAACATTTTGAGGAATAGTTACACTACCCTTTTCAACGGGTTGCTCTCCCGTTATAACTTTCAGCAAAGTAGACTTACCGGCTCCGTTTTTACCAGTAAGACCAATTCTATCTTTAGGATTAATAACAAAACTAATATCTTGAAAAAGTTCTGTGCCTGAAAAAGTAACCGTTACGTTATTAATAGAAATCATTATTTGGAATATAAATTAACTTGAAGATTATCCTTACATTTACTTAAAAGTGTTTTGATATTTTGTTTCAACAAAGGGTGCATAAAATCGGGACAAATTTCACAAAAAGGTTTCAGCACAAATCTTCTTTCTTGAATCAAAGGGTGAGGAATCATCAAAAATTCCGTTTTGATAATTTCTTTATCATAGAAAAGAATGTCAATATCAATTGTACGTGCTTGATAGCCTTTTTTTTCTCTTTTGCGACCAAGTTTTTTTTCAATCAATTGAGTTGTTTTCAGCAAATCATACGGGGAAAGCACAGTTCTACACCATAAAACACAATTCAAATACGGATTATCATCATACCCCCAAGACTCAGTGAGATAAACGGAAGATTTTTTTAACACATTAATTTCCGCCCTCTCCAACTCTTCTTCGGCTTGTCTTAAAAACGACATTCTATTGCCTAAATTACTACCTAACAGCAAAAAAACACTATCCACCATAATTATCAAAAGTAGGGATACCGCATTGCAGCACCCCTACAAATACAAAACAAACTATCTATGTCTAACCTCTTAATCGGTCAAAATGTTGACTTTATTTTTGTTGCACTCCACCATACCACCGCTGACTTCAAAAAATTTGTCGCCTTCAGGAGTCTGTACTTTAATTGTACCTTTCGAGAGTGTCGAAATAATAGCGGCGTGATTTTGAAGAATTTCAAAAGCACCTTTTGTACCCGGAAGACTTACAAGTGTAGCCTCGCCGGAAAAAACTATACTGTCAGGTGAAATTATCTCTACATTCATAATCAGTTAGATTCTTTGAGTAAACGCTCGCCTTTTTCAATAGCCTCTTCAATAGTACCTACAAGGTGGAAAGCCGCTTCTGGATATTTGTCAACTTCACCGTCCATAATCATATTGAAACCTTTTATTGTCTCTTCTATCGGAATAAGTTTTCCTTGAAGTCCTGTAAACTGCTCCGCAACATGGAAGGGTTGCGACAAGAACCTCTGAACACGTCTTGCTCTTGATACCGTAAGTTTATCAGCCTCAGAAAGTTCGTCCATACCAAGAATATTGATAATATCTTGCAACTCGTTGTAACGTTGCAAAATCTGTTTTACTCTCTGAGCGCACTCATAATGAGCCTTTCCAACAATCTCTGGTGTCAAAATTCTTGAAGTTGAATCAAGAGGGTCAACAGCCGGATAAATACCAAGCGAGGCAATTTTTCTTGAAAGCACCGTTGTAGCGTCCAAGTGACTGAATGTTGTTGCTGGAGCAGGGTCAGTCAAGTCGTCAGCAGGCACATAAATAGCCTGAACCGAAGTAATTGAACCGTGTTTTGTTGAAGTAATTCTCTCCTGCATTGCACCCATCTCTGATGCCAAAGTAGGTTGATAACCTACCGCCGAAGGCATACGACCAAGAAGCGCAGAAACTTCAGAACCTGCCTGAGTAAAACGGAAAATATTATCAACAAACAAAAGAATATCGTTTCCTTTGCCTTTTTTGTCGCCATCGCGGAAATATTCTGCTACCGTTAAACCAGAAAGAGCAACTCTTGCACGTGCTCCCGGCGGTTCGTTCATCTGACCAAACACCATAGAAACTTTGGAATCTCTTACGGCATTGTAATCCACTTTTGAAAGATCCCAACCGCCTTTTTCCATGTCTTCTTTGAAAGCCTGACCGTAACTCATAACTCCAGAACCTAACATCTCCCTTAAAAGGTCGTTTCCTTCACGGGTTCTTTCTCCAACTCCAGCAAAAACCGAAAGTCCTGAATATGCCTTAGCAATATTATTGATAAGTTCCATAATAAGGACAGTTTTGCCTACGCCGGCACCACCGAAAAGACCAATTTTACCACCTTTTGCATACGGTTCTATAAGGTCAATAACCTTAATACCAGTAAAGAGAGGTTGAGTTTCTGTTGTAAGTTCTTTGTAC
>CAJOGF010000042.1:0-19230 GCA_905233995.1 uncultured Bacteroidales bacterium
TCGACAGATTAATGATTGCCGCTGTTGCATATAAACCTGATTTTGTGCATAAAATATACAACAAAAAAATGAGATTATGTTAATTGCGGATAATCATATTCTGTTATTGTTGTAATGAAAAATGCAATTTCTGATTCTTTTGTATCACAACGCTGTTCGATTACGTAACAATCATTGGATGCAGAAGCATATTGGCTCTTTTTTTTCTGTGTGCCATCAGCAGCTTGTCGGGCTGTTTGGTTAAACGCAACATAGCATTTGTTTGGTCCATTGAGCGGACACTCTACGCCAACGGCGAATTTGGTGTTATCTTCAATGAGATTGAACTGCATTCCGTATTTTGTTCCGTATAATGCGCCTTTGTTTTTCTTGGTGAAGTACATACCAACCGAGTATACGTGGTTCTTTGCGTCGTTAGATTCAACCTCAATTTTTGATATTTCCCTTGTCATAGACTCAGAATGACCATGAGCATCACATCCTTCTACCATTTTAATATTCTTATTGGTTTTATTGACGAGAAGCATAAAACAAACAGCTTCCTTAACAAACCATTTAATAAGAGGAAGAACAACTTGACAGATAAGAACATCTAATATAGCAACCACTCCTGCAATGATACCTATGATCCCCGCAGGTGTTGTAGCTGCAGCTACGGTTATGGACATAATTCCAAGAGCGATTGAGGTAGTGGCAGCAATTCCACTTCCTATGACCGATAGACATTTGGAAACAATTTCAACGATTTCTTCTCCGCTAAGTGAATCTGGATTCGATAGTTTCTGTTGTAATTGCTGTTGAGACTCTAATAGTTCCATTATGTTGACAGCAATTTCATCTCCTCTGCTGTTGACCAATAGGTCACACGTAGACTGTCCCACCATAATGAAAGAATCTGCATAATGTACGTCATCATCTTTCTGTGTCTTGCCCAACATTGGGACAAAACTCATCTTTAATTCTTCCGGCATATCGCTTGCCTGAATCTTAGCTAACGACTTAGCCCGCACTTCAGAGACGATGTTTTTGTAAACTTCGTCAAATTCCTCATCTGTTGCTGACATTGCGCGAGCATAATATTCTGGATAACATTTGGCAAATGTCTGTTTGATTCTTTCAAGGATTTCTTGTATTTTTTGAGATCCTAATTTATTTTGATTATCCATTTTATTTATATTTAAATAATTATTATTTGATTTATGGATTGTATCATCGAATTTGATAATAACATTATTTCTCAATCGGCGGTGAGAAAAACAATACGCCGCCGTATCGTAAAAAAATTTACTTTTACGGTGTTTTAAAAAGGTGGAGATCTTGTGTATTTGGAAGAAAATGTTTCCTTTACGCGCACGCGAAGACTGGCGATGCGAATATTGTGTGTGTGTGTGTGTGTGTTTACAATAATTTCTGACACCGCAAAATTTTGGGTGTTAAAAAATGTTGTAATATGAATGTTCACACAGCGCATTGTTTCAATGTTATTGATTGATGCGGCAAATATAGAAAAGTTTTTTGAGACGGGGAAATGATTTTTTGGAATTTTTTTCAAAAAAAAAACACCTGATAGTTTAACCTACGTCAATGACTATCAGGTGAATATTAGAGGTTTTTAATTTCGTCTAAAGTTAAATCAGTAATTTTGGAAATTTCTTCATCAGACATTGTGCCTTTCAATTTGAGTTTGCGTGCCATTTCTATGGCTTTTTGTTTTTCGCCTTTTTCGATGCCGATTTTTTCACCTTCGGTGCGGCCTTGTTCGATGCCTTCGGCGCGTCCTTCTGCTCGACCTTTTGTCTCACCTTCTATGAAACCGATTTCTTTGCCTTCTCTTAATTTTGTTGCCAACTGTCCGTAATAACTTATATAGTTGTGAAAACTTGAATCGTACTGCCATTGCTGTTCCCTTGTCATGTCGGAATACGATGCAAGTTTTTCCAACCGCATAAAAAGCGGACTATCTTCTTTAAAGGCTAATTGTGTTTTCATTTTCGCCATATTTGATAAGTTATATATCCATTTGTCAATGACAGTTTTGCAGTCAGATTCTTTCATCTTTCTGTAAAGCGGCATTTGTATTTTCCAATATTGAAGCGTGTCAGAATCTTTGTAATGTTCTTGCGTTTCCATAAATTGGAAATGTGATAGTTTTTGCGGATGTTCTTTATCAATAAAATTCATAAAGAAAACTCCGTAAATGTTTTTCATATTGTATTTCCAAGGCTCTTTTTGAATTTCTCCGTTTTCATCAACAAACTTTAAATACCCTTTACCCTGCTGCCGTGATGCCGCACGTGCAAGGTAAAGAACTATTCTGTCTGAGAAAAAGTCTTGCGAATCGTTTTGCATCTCTATGATAAACTCTTCGCCGGTATCAGTAACGCAATTTACATCGTAAACAACGCGACGAATATCCTTGTTTGCTTCATCGGCTTCGGCATCGGTGATTGTAACGCTTGCAATATGAACATCAGGGTTGTCTTTCTGAACCAAGTCGTTAAGAAAACCGCGTGTTATTTCTTCGTCCTTGAAAATCCGCTTAAAACCGAAATCTGTCGTCGGGTCGATATATTTCGGCGGCCAAATTATCGGTTCGTTAATCATTATATCCATAATAATCTGATTTAATGCAAAGATGAAAAGTTTTTATGAAAATACAAAATTTTTTTTTGAATATTTCATCGTGAATTCACAAACAAAAAAACGACTACCGAAAAAAGCATTTCGATAGCCGTTTTGTTATGTGATGTCGAAAAAGTAGTAGCGTTGCTTTATTTTTGTTTTGACCTTTCAATACCTTTTTTAACTTTTTCCCAAAAATTGTTTTCACCTTCTGCTCCTAATTTTATACGAAGTTTTTCGTTTTCAAAAATTTGCGGGTTTTGCATCATTAACACTAAATCAGCAACATCTTTGGATATGATTCCGGCATTTCGCATTTTCAAAATTTCATCAAACGAAAATGTCATTAAATACTTACATGTTTGATTTTCAACTAATTTATTCATCGAAAATTCAATTATATTAACAACTTCCGTTGAAACTTTTGCCCAAGCATCATTAATATAATCAATAGTTACAATATTATTTTTTAATTCAGGAACATAATACAACAAAGTTGTTTCGATGTAATTAGATGCTTTTTTCACTTCCGCATCAAATTTATCAAAAGAATTTCTGATGGGAGTAAAAATATCTTCTTCACCGAAAAACACTCCGACTGAAACCCTAAAATATTTTGCGATTTTTTCTAATGTTTCAAGTGTCGTACTGTTGCGCTGCATAGCCATAGTTAGTGCAGTTTGAGAGATTTTTGTCTTATCACTCAACTTTTTTAATGTAATACCAGCCTCATTACATAATCTTTTAATTATCTGTAAATTAATCATTTGTGATAATATTATTCATTATTTGTGAAATTAAATCATTTTTTATTTGGATATTAATTTTATTGTTATTAAATTTGCACATAATTTAAAAATAAAATCTCTATCCGATTTGCAAAGGTAAAAAGATTTTGTGAATTTTTTAATTAAAATAAAAAGTATATGAAAGTTCTTCAATCAAAGAGTCTTTCCCGTTCACTCTTAAAAGGAACGGTATTGAATTTTGGTTTGCAATTAGCAAACCGCAATCTTAACAAAAACAATTTTTGGCAAACCTTGCTTGTTGGTGCGGCTGGTGGTTTCGGTGATTATTTCGGCGGAAATACCGCAATGGGGGCAATCATCGGCGGCGGTAACGCGTTGATTAACAAAACAAAGGATTTCAGTACGGCAATAAAGTATGCTGCAATAGGTGGTGCAGCAGATTTGCTGCTGAAAGTAAAGGAAGCAAAAGCGGAAGAATTGCCGGGAAAAGATGTATGGACTATTTTAGAGGATTATCATTTGCCGAAAGGTGATTTGAGACCTCATAGTCAGCGAGGGAATGAAGCCGGTTGCGCCCAAGCAACATTAGATTCTATTGCTGAGTATTTAGGAAAAGCAATTAAAACTGCAAAATATTATGAAGGTTACGATTTTACGATGTTGGCAAAATTAAACGATATATATGCAGATGATTTGGATAAAATGCTTGTAGGTAAAAGGAAAATCAATGTTCCCAATATTGTAGGCAGTTATTTGAATAGAGGTTTTCCCGCGGCATTAACTTATAATAATGACGGCATACAACATATTGTTGGAATCAACCGAATACAAAAAGAACGTAAAGAAATAATTGACAAAAAAGGTGTTGTTTCAGAAAAATTTAGATGGAGAGTTCAAATAATGAATCCGCTTAACGAGGGTTCACTCGAATTTATATCAATTTCTCTGTTTGAAGCAGGATTAGTTAGCATTGTAAGACCTTAAAAAATAATACAATCATGAAAATAATCGTATTTTTTATGTTTTATATTTTAGTCTGTGAAAATGTTTTTTCGCAGACTAAAATATATTCTTGGAACGAAATCAAAGACTGTACTATTACATACGACAGGGTAATAGAAAATAGTCAAAGCGAAAAAGAAAGGTTATCAAAACAACTTCATCGTCATATTAGCAAGTTTAAGAAACATTGGCGAAAATATCATATTCTGATAAGCAAAGAAATAAAGAGGAATATGCTAAAAACAATAGATTGTTTGGCAATTCAATTGTACTACAATTATCAAATGATTGCGTTGGTTTCATTATTTTTGTATCTGATTCCAATTATTTAGGCTGCTACAATCCTTGCAATTGTGAAAAGATGAAGGTTAACAAAAATAAATGTAGTTCAACTGACAAGTTGAATTATATTATTGCTGAAAATCGTTATTCAAAAGCGGATATTGCATTTGCTATTGATTATTTTGGCAAGGGACGATTGGTTTTCTCTTTAGAAAACTATGACGATAAAAAAAATATGTGGTTTTCCTCTGATGGCATTAAGCCAATTAAATTTGATTCTGATGTCATTATTGGAAAAATTATTTCGGATGATAACGAAAGTATTTACAAATCAAAATTTTACGAACATGGAAATAATTAAAACAAAGAGCCTTTCCCGTTCATTCTTAAAAGGAACGGTATTGAATTTTGGTTTGCAATTAGCAAACCGCAATCTTAACAAAAACAATTTTTGGCAAACCTTGCTTGTTGGTGCGGCAGGTGGTTTTGGTGATTATTTCGGCGGAAATACCGCAATGGGTGCAATCATTGGCGGCGGTAACGCGCTTATTAACAAAACAAAAGATTTCGGTACGGCAATAAAGTATGCTGCAATAGGCGGCGCAGCAGATTTGCTGTTGAAAGTAAAAGATGCGAAAGCGGAAGAATTGTCGGGAAAAATACGTTGGCAAACAATCGAAACATTCAAATTACCTAATGGTGATTTGCCGATTTATCGGCAGACAAAGGAATATGTCGGTTGCACACATGCTACATTAATTTCCATTGCAAAGTACCTTGGCTACAATACAACTGATTTGGAAAAAGAGGAACGCAATTTAGGAGAGAGTGATGGCTCTGATTTCTATCAATTAGCAAAACAAAAAGGATTTAATGTAGCATATATTGACAATGACATCCGTGAAGTAGGATTAAAATTACAACAGAATTGTCCAGCAGCAATAACATACAATCCTGTTTCTGGTGGCAATCCTCATACAGTAGCAATTAACAAAATTGAGTATCAAAAAAACATAAATAATCCGAAACGCACACGATATTTAATAAAAACTATGAATCCATTATATAGTACATGGTATACTCTTTCTGAAACAGAGTTTATGAATGGTAGAATAAGAATTATAAAACACTAAAATATGATTAAATTGTTTGTAACATCATTATTTATGCTATTATTATTTTGCGGAAACGTTTTTTCACAAAATAATAACAAAATAATATGGACACAAATTCATAATAAAGGTTTGTGTTACATAGGTACTGACAAGCAAAGAACTAAGGACAAAGCCAAAATTGCTTCATTCCTAAAAAGACACACTAAAAATTTTATGAAACAATGGAAAATATTTCATAGTGAATTAGGTCGAAACACCAATAAAAAAATTTTTGAAAATTTAGAAGTATTTGTAGTACCCGAATACGAAATTATAAAAATAACCGATACAGATATATATTACAAATTATCTCGAAAATGTATCGCAGATATTATTTTTATTTACAACAATTATTATCTCGGTAATTATTCTTTATCGGATATACGTGGTCAATACAATAAATATAATTACCAAAAAATTACGGGAAGATTTACAAATTATCAAATTGACAAAGATTTGCTTTTGGACTTTTTTGCAAAAGATTTTGAAATTTTTTCAATACAAAATTTTAGTGAAAGCAATAAAAAAGTAAGTTCATTTTGGTTCACAACAAATGAATATGCAAAACCATTGATGTTTGATAAAAATAAAGTTTGGTCAGAAATAGAAAAATTTAATAATAAAAGTATTTACAAATCAAAATTCTACGAACATGGAAATGATTAAATCAAAGAGCCTTTCACGTTCTCTCTTAAAAGGAACGGTATTAAATTTTGGTCTGCAATTAGCAAACCGCAATCTCAGCAAAAATAATTTTTGGCAAACCTTGCTTGTTGGTGCGGCTGGTGGTTTCGGCGATTATTTCGGCGGAAATGCCGCAATGGGTGCAATCATTGGCGGCGGTAACGCGTTGATTAACAAAACAAAAGATTTCAGTACGGCTGTAAAGTATGCTGCAATAGGCGGCGCAGCAGATTTGCTGTTGAAAGTAAAAGAAGCAAAAGCGGAAGAATTTCCAGAAAAAGACAAATGGATTATTGAATGGGATATACAGTTGCCAAAAGGGAGATTAAAGAGAGTTGTGCAAGAGGATTATGAATACGGTTGTACTCAAGCAACACTCAAATCCATAGCAGACTATTTCGGCACTAAAATAACAAATGAGGGGGAAAAGGTCGGATATGACTTTGCTGATTTCGCAAAAAAAAATGGTTTTCACACCATAACTCTTTCTTATGGTGATTATGCAGAAGAAACAAACAAAATAATTTACAAAAATGTAGATGAATTTTATACCATCATTGCAAGTTATTTACAACGAGGTTGGCCAATTGCCGCCACTTATTTTAACGGATATTTAAACCATACGGTTGGTGTATGGCGCATTATCAAAAAACGTCATACTCAAAAAAAAGATAAAGTAAGATATGATATAAAAATTACAGATTCAGCAAAGATTGATTATCTTACATCGTTACCGTCTGAAATGTTTGAAAGAGCTATTATTAGAGCCGTAAAACCATATTAAAATGAAAAAACAGCTATTAATATACATCTTAGTATTCTTTGTCTGTGGCAATGTTTTTTCACAGACGAAGAATTTTGTTTGGAACGATATTGCAACAAAGAGTGTCAATTATGTTGAACATTTTAACAATCGTACACTATTTCGGCATTTAAAAAAACATGAAAATCGTTTCAAGCGCAAATGGTCGAAGAATAATATTGTTTTGGGAAAACATACGATAAAAACAGTTTTAAATAACTTAGAGTTGTATTATGTTCCCAAATATGATGTTGAATATATCGACAGTACGGAAATATGGCTTAAGCCTGCAAAAAATGTAATAAGCGATATTATTTTCGTCTATGGAAATCACTATATAGGAGATTACTATTATGGACGTTGTAAAACAATGACACATAAACATATACGTAATACCTACCGTCATGCTCTCAACTATGGAGTTCCGTCATGTCATTATTTGATAAGCAATATAGACAAAGATTTCTTGCTTGATTTTTTTGAAAAGGGATTTCATGTTTTTTCTATAAGCGGTTTTACAGAAGGAGACAATAATGATAGTGCTTTTTGGTTTTCAACAGACGGTTATGAAAGACCTATAAAATTCCCAAAAAGTGAAGTTTGGAAAAATATCATGATTTTTAACAATAAAAGTATTTACAAATCAAAATTTTACGAACATGCAAACGATTAAAACAAAGAGCCTTTCCCGTTCACTCTTAAAAGGAACGGTGGTAAATTTGGGTTTGCAATTAGCAAACCGCAATCTCAGCAAAAATAATTTTTGGCAAACTATGCTTGTTGGTGCGGCTGGTGGTTTTGTCGATTGTGAACGTCTTTTCCACCGTTCCGCTATAATTGCCCTTGCCAGTGATTGTGGCTTTCGCCGTTCCTGCGTTGATGTTTGTGGGCAAGGGCAACAGCGCATTCAAAAGGCTCATAACCAAATGCTTGTGCTGACCGAATATTTTCTTGAAGGTCAAATCCGCCTTCGGGTCGAGATACTTGGGCATGGCTTTTCACGTTTTTTGTTGTGACAAAGATATGTAATTCTGAAAAAATGACAAAATGTTTTTTGGGGCAAATATGTCATATAATTTTAATTCTCCAACGGTTTCCCCTTATCTTCAATCGGTTTGATATAATCAGATGCTTTTTCGTGCGAAATCACCGAGCGACCAAGGCGGCGTTCCATTGTTTGACGGGCATCGCGAGCAACGTCGCCACCTTCCTGTGCAATACGCTTGCTTTCTTCCATAGTCTGAGGATTTGATTGACGGGAATATTCAGTAGTGGCAACTTCGGCGAGAGTGTTGAGAGCAAGTTCGATGTTGGTCATATTGTCACGGAGATTTTGCTTGGTGAGACCTTTGTAACGTTTGTATTCGCCGGTGGTCATACCGCTCCACGCCTTGGTGAGAACGTTGGTGAGAATTGCAAAATCTTTTGGATCGTGGATACCAGAGCGATGCCATTCGTCAGTGAGTTCCTTGCGCATTTCGATTGAACGCATACGCTCGTTAATCCACTTATCGCTGTACCCCTGACGGCGGTAATCATCGACTGCCATTTGGAATGTCAGTTCGGGGTCAATCATTTGGTCAATGCGCTGACTTCCAACTTCTGCAAGCCACTGTTTTACAGGTTCGGCTTTTTTGGATGGAATAGATTGGATAATGCGAAAAATGCCTTCAAGGTCGGCGGCCTGGGTTTTGTATTTCTTCCCATCAGCGGCTTTCATTTCAGTAGGGGTACAAATTGTACCCCACCTCAAATTAAGTTCGGGGTCTCGTGCTCTCATACGCTTAATATACTGTTTGGGATCTATACTGTCAGTCAGCACTTGTACAATATCAGCCACTGAGAAATAATATTTCTCCTTTTCCGCGTCCCAAACTACGCGAACTTTCTTTCCTTCAAATAATTGGATTGCAAAATTGTTGTCCATAATTCGTTAATTATTTCAATTTTAATATCAAGAGGGGTACCAAATGTCCCCCTCTTGATACCTTGTAAAACTATCTTTAGAACGCCGACGGCTTCAGCCTCAATCCAGCCTTTTCGTCAAGACCAAACATGATGTTCATGTTTTCGGTTGCCTGACCTACTGCGCCTTTTACAAGGTTGTCGATGACGGACTGAACGAGCAACTGGTCGCCCTCTTTCTTGATGGAAACGATGCACTTGTTGGTGTTGACCACCTGTTTGAGGTAGAGATTGCCTTCGTAAAAATGCGTGAAAGGCTCGTCTTTGTAACAATTGCGGTAAATCTCCTTTACCTCGTCCTCGGTCTTGTCGGTTGTGAACCAAACACTTGCAATGATTCCGCGTGTAAAGTCACCACGGTAGGGAATGAAGTGAATCGGCCTCTGGAGCGACGGCATCAGGAGGTCTTTGGTTTGGTTGATTTCTGCCAAATGCTGATGCGTGAAGGCTTTGTAAACCGAGAAATTGTTGTTGCGCCACGAGAAATGGCTTGTTGCCGAAAGTTTCTGACCTGCGCCGGTGCTGCCCGTTACCGCCGAAACTTGAATGTCGCTCTGTATGATTCCCGCTTTCAATGCTGGAACCAATGCGAGCTGAATCGAGGTCGCAAAACATCCCGGATTTGCCAACGTTGATTTCGGGAAGTCCATAGACAAAACCCGTGTCGCCAACGCGGAACTCGTTGGTCATGTCGATGATTTTTACATCGTCAGGGAAGTTGTATTCCGCCAAGAGTTTTCCCGTCTCGCCGTGGGCGGTGCAGAAAAATACAACGTCAGCCTTTTCGGTTGGCTGCTCGGCAAATTTAAGTTCGGTGTCGCCAAAAAGGTCGGCGTGGACATCATAAACAGGTTTGCCAAAATTGCTACGGCTCACCGCCCAAACAATCTGTACGTCAGGGTGATAAGTCAAAATTCTAATAAGTTCGCCGCCGGTGTATCCCGCAGCACCGATAATTCCTACTTTTATCATGTCTTTATGTAAATTTTTTGTTTGCAAATCAGTATTAAAATTTCGCAGGTGTTTTTTTTTCACAACGAATTGAACGAATCTAACTTTGTTCTCATAAACTCAAATCACTTGGTTTGTATTTGTTTTATTCGTAAAAAAATATTATAAATATTTTTTTCTACATTGACTGTTAGTATTCGTTTCATTCGTTTAATTCGTTGTTAAATAATTATATTCACCCAGCGAAATTTGAATTCATTTCATTCGTTGTTAAATAAAAATTACGTAGTTACTTAGCCGCTGCGCCGGTTTCGCTTTCGGTGAGCGGGCAGAGCAACGTGCCGAGAGTTTTCACAGCCTCGGTATTCGCCATGCGAATCATCTTGGTGGTGTCGCAGGTCTTCAATGCGTGAATCTCAGCATCGCGGAGAGCCTCTTTCATGTCGTTTTTGTTTTCCCAGTTGATGAGCGACTTGGTTTCGCTGACGATTTGCAGACTGTCGGACGGGATTGTGAGCGACTGCATCGTTGCGCTTGGGAGATTGATTCTAACGACGTTGGTGTTGGAATCCACGCTGATTTTCGCCTTCGCCAAATCCACCGCAAAAGCAATTGTGGCAGAATACTTTACGGTAAAACTCTTGGTACCGAGCTTGTCGAACCAACTGTTGCCCGTCTTGTAGCTCTCAGTGCGGGTAATCTGGCCGCCCAACTGATACTTTGCGGAAGTGAGTTCGCTGCAAGTCTCGAGTTTTTCCCTTAGTACCTCTTCGTTGATGTGCGTCTCAGCCTTTACAAACATGTTCATCTTCGACAGATAGACGCACGCTCCGGCAGCCAACAGGATGCCGATAATCATACCAATTAAAAATTTTTTCATGACAATTTTATGTATTAGTTTAAAGTTTTGGCAAATGTAAATAATAATTTCGATTGAGAAATGCAATGCGTCACAAATTTTCAATCTCTTCGCGGCTCAATCCTGTTATTTTGCAAATTTCATCAACGTCATAATTTCGTGATTTCATCCGCAACGCAGTCTGCACAAGGCTTTTGTGGACTGATGTTTCCTTTATGACAATCTCGTTTTTCTCCCATTCAGACCAATTGGTCTCGGAAAGATAAAGCGCAACTTGCTGACGAAGTTTAGGAATGTCGTTTTGTACTACATCCCAAACAATATTGAGTTTGAGCTTGTAGTAATCGTGAGCAAGTACGTTTCGCATTTTTGTAATCACATCCCAATCAATTTCTTTGTGTGTCCGTTGAAATGCCTTTGTAAGATGATATGCTGCCTCCCCGATAGTCATAATGTTGTAAACTACCGCATAGCACATCATATCCTCGTTCTGCAAATCGTCATAAGTTTTTCCATCCGTGTAACGCAACACGTTATCAGCGGCTTGTAAGATGTGTTCCAATCTTACCCGGTCTTTAAGCGGCTCTCTCATAGATTAAAATTTTATCGTGTTCAACGCTTTCTTTTGCATAGTCTTCTAATGTGCCTTCCACCACAAAATCCACTTGTCTGTCAAGAATTTTCTCCAAGTCGTTCCACATGCCGAAAAACTTGAAACCTACTGGCTTTGAGTGGTCGAGGACAACAAGAATGTCAACATCGCTCGCCTCGTTTTCCTCTCCACGTGCAAACGACCCAAACAGCCACGCTTTCAAAACTGGCTGGTTTTTAAAGTATTCTGACAATAGTTGCTGTATTTTCTTAGCATCCATAATGTGATAATTTTAGTATTTGATGGCAAATTTACATTAAAAGATTGGAAAAAGAAAAAAAATTAACATAAATTCCAACGCACCATCTCCATTTCAAAAAACTTTCTTTATCTTTGCACTGTCTTACCACTCAAGCCCCAGAAATGGGAGAAAATAGGTAAGACGTTATATATCAGGCGTTTATTAACGCTTTATTTTTGACCAATTGAAACTTCGAACACTTCAATAGCAAATTGCATCTGTTACTAATGTCAATGTTATACAATTTGTATAGTGTTATCTAACGAATACAGTTGCACTTCGAAATTGAACTTACAAAAAACGTAATTTCCTCAGAATGTTTGTGCATCAAGGAAACTTATATCTCTCAAAAAAATTTTCCCCTTCCAATTTTTTTCCCTATATTTGCACCGTAGCAACGATGGTGTTGCTATTGTTTTAAAAAATTATTACAAAACAGAAATATTCAATTAACTAACATATTATAAATCATAGCGTTTGCTAATTATTCGGTATCATTCTGAAACCTGAGAAATTTTAGATGCCGATAAGCGAGCGCACCAAAAGCGCGATTATATGCCACAGCAAAATCAGCGTGCCGAATTGCACGCCACTATTTGGGGCATCGCCAACGATCTGCGCGGTGCCATTGGTGGGTGGGATTTCAAGGCTTACGTCCTGAGTTCCCTGTTCTACCGTTTTATTTCCGAAAACACCACAGCCTATTTCAACCGAATGTTGAAGGCTGTCGGTAGCGACAAATCTTACGCCGATATGTCTGACAATGAGGCAGAAAACGCCCGCACTCAGGCTATCGACGAAAAGGGATTTTTTATCCTGCCGTCGCAGTTGTTTAGCAATGTTGCCAAGAGCCTCGACACCAACAAAGAGGACACTTACAAAAACCTCAACGAGCGTATCAGCACAATTTTTCACGAGATTGAAAAATCGGCACTCGGCACTCCGTCGGAGGACGATTTAAAAGGTCTCTTTACCGATTTTGTGGTGGACAGTCCGCAACTCGGCAACACAGTCCTTACCCGCAACAAGTTGTTAGCCAAGGTTTTTATACGTGTGGCAGAGATGGATTTGGGCGAAGTGGATTACGACAACAACAAAATCGACGCATTTGGCGACACCTACGAGTTCCTTATGAAAATGTACGCCTCGGAGGGCGGCAAGAGCGGCGGCGAACAGTTTACACCTCAGGAAGTTAGCGAAGTGCTTGCGCGGCTTGCCTCTTACGGCAACAAG
Source organism: uncultured Bacteroidales bacterium (assembly GCA_905233995.1). Taxonomy (GTDB): domain Bacteria; phylum Bacteroidota; class Bacteroidia; order Bacteroidales; family UBA3824; genus UBA3824. The sequence goes on from CAJOGF010000042.1 coordinate 13,197, forward strand.
AATATCCGCGCCGTTTACGACCCCGCTTGCGGCAGCGGCTCGTTGCTCCTGAAATTTGCCAAAATCGTTCCCGACCGAAATAGCATAAAATATTTTGGTCAGGAACTTGTGCCCACCAACTACAACCTCAGCCGCATAAATATGTTTTTGCACAATATCAATTTCGACAAGTTTGATATACAATGCGGCGACACATTGCTCGACCCCCGACACCGTCACGAAGAGCCTTTCGACGCCATTGTGTCAAATCCTCCATACTCTAAAAAATGGGACGGCGACGCCAACCCTTTGCTCATCAACGACGACCGCTATTCGCCCGCCGGCATTCTCGCCCCAAAAAGCGCAAGCGACCTTGCATTTACGATGCATATTCTCAAATCGCTTTCTGAGAGCGGCACGGCTGCCATTGTAGAGTTTCCGGGAGTGCTTTATCGTGGAGGCGCAGAAAAGAAAATCCGTCAGTATCTTGTTAACAACAATTTTGTGGATACCGTTATCCAACTGCCTCAAAATCTGTTTTTTGGCGTTTCGATAGCCACTTGCATAATTGTTTTGCGCAAGAGTGCGCGCCCCGACAACAATATTCTTTTTGTTGATGCAAGTAGTCAGTTTGTTAAAAACGGCAATAAAAACCTTCTCACGCCCGAAAACCAAGACGCCATTGTCCGCGCCTACGCCGAAAGGAAAGAGGTGCAATATTTCACACGTTTGGTATCGTGCCAAGACGTTGCCGCCAACGATTATAACCTCAGCGTATCGTCTTACGTGGAGCAAGAAGACACCCGCGAGGCAATCGACATCCTCCAAGTAAACGCCGACCTCGAAACCCTCTGCACCGAGGGCAACCGTCTGCGCAACGAAATCAACCAACTAATAAAAACGCTATGAATCAAATCCAACAACTTATAAATCAGATGTGTCCCAATGGCGTGGAATGGAAAACGTTGGGAGAGGTGGGAACTTTTTTCAATGGCGTAACAGGAAAAAGTAAAAAAGACTTTGAAAATGGAAACGCCAAATTCATTTCCTATATGAATGTGTTTTCTAACCCGAAATTGAAGATTGATGTTGAAGATACCATTCTAATAAATAAAGGTGAAAAACAAAACACATTACAATATGGTGATGTAATTTTTACAACTTCATCCGAAACATCTGACGAAAGCGGAATGTCATCAGTTTTGACAATTCACACCGACGAAAAAATATACTTGAATAGTTTTTGTTTTGGTTTTCGTGTCAACAATCTTGAAAAAATAAGCCCTGATTTTTACAGTTACATTTTTAGGTCTGAACCATTACGAAATCAGATTATAAAATGTGCTAATGGTGTAACTCGCTTTAATATTTCAAAAGCAAGTTTTGTAAAGGTAAAAATCCCCCTTCCGCCCCTCGCCATCCAAACCCGCATTGTTGAAATCCTTGACCATTTCACCAATCTGACCGCCAACCTCACCGCCGAACTCAACTTGCGCCGAAAACAATTCGAGCATTACCGTGAAAAATTGCTTTCGCTCGATGGCGTGGAAGGTGTGGAGAATGGTATTTTATTGGATATACTTAAACAACCAATTACAGATGGTCCTCACGAAACACCCACATTTGTTGATGAAGGTATTCCATTTTTATCAGCGGAGGCAGTTGTAAACAGTAAAATTGATTTCAATAAAATGCGCGGCTATATTTCAGAAGAATACAATGCTATTTGTTGTAAAAAATATAAGCCTCAAATGAACGATGTTTATGTAGTAAAATCAGGGTCAACTGTTGGTAAAATAGCAATGGTTGACTTTGATTCTGAATTCAATATTTGGTCGCCACTTGCTGCCTTGCGAGTAAATGAACACAATTCGCCACGTTATCTTTATTATTTATTATTGTCTGATAGTATTCAAAATCAAATACAATTGAAATGTAGCAAGGGGTCTCAACCTAATTTATCTATGAGGGTATTAGAGATATTTGAGGTTTCTATTCCCCCTCTCGCCACCCAGCACTCCATTGTTTCAGTCCTCGATAAATTCACCGCATTAATCGAGAACATTGAAAAGGAGTTGGCTCTGCGGCAAAAGCAATACGAGTATTACAGAGAGGAGTTGCTGAGGTTTGGAGGATAAAACATATTAGGGTTTTGTGCCAACTTCCCAAGTGAAAATGTGCCAACTTCCCAAGTGAAAATGCGCCAAGTTCCCAAATTTTGAAAAAAATTTTGCATAAAACATTTATTTCCATAATTTTGCATCAAAAAATTAAGTTTATGGAAAACACAAAGAAATATCGTCCACGAATAGCCGACCAAATGCTTGAAGCACGATTGCGCAGAAAAGGCGCAGTACTTATAGAGGGTCCAAAATGGTGCGGCAAAACCACCACGGCAGAGCGTCAGGCGGCAAGTGTGCTTTATATGGCAGACCCTGCGCGGCGGCTACAAAATTTACAAGCGGCAAATCTAAACCCCAGCCAGTTGCTTGCAGGCAGCACGCCTCGGCTTATCGACGAGTGGCAAATGGTGCCATCGTTATGGGACAGCGTAAGGTTTGCGGTTGACCAGCGTGGCGGATATGGACATTTTATACTTACAGGCAGTAGTGTGCCGCCATCGATGGACGAAATATTCCACTCAGGCGCAGGTCGGTTTGCAAAACTCAAAATGCGAACAATGTCGCTTTACGAATCGGGAGATTCCACGGGCGAGGTCAGCCTTGCAAAATTGTTCAGTGGTGGAGACGAACCCCTATTCGGAAACAGCAACATCGACATCAACCGTTTGGCGTTCCTTATTTGCAGGGGCGGATGGCCAGGCGCATTATCCTTGGCAGACGAAGACGCACTTGCCCAAGCCTTCGACTATTACGACATTGTTTGCGAAACCGACGTATCACGCGCCGACAACGTGGAACGAAACCCGCAGCGCGTGAAACTTCTTATGCGTTCTTACGCACGACACCAAGGCACAATGGCATCTGTGGGTACAATCCTCTCGGATTTGCAAAGCAACGAGGCAAGCCATCTGTCCGACAATTCTATCTACGATTACATCAAGGCCTTGAAAAAAATATTCGTCGTGGAAGATATGCCGGCATGGAACCCCAACCTGCGAAGCAAGAGCGCAATACGCACAAGCGACAACCGATATTTTACCGATCCAAGCATCGCAGTGGCGGCATTAGGCGCAGGACCGAGCGACCTCGTCAACGACTTGGAGACAATGGGGCTATTATTTGAAACCCTTGCCATCCGCGATTTGCGTGTCTATGCCGACGCATTGGACGGGCAAGTATATCATTATAGGGATAAACGTGGGGTTGAGTGCGATGCAGTTGTCCATTTGCGGAATGGGTCTTACGGCTTGATAGAGATAAAGTTAGGCGGTGATAGGCTAATAGATGAAGGGGCAAAGACTCTAACAAAATTCTCTATGGACATTGACACCACAAAAATGAAATCCCCAGCATTTTTGATGGTGCTCACTGGTGTTGGCGACTTTCCCTACAAACGCGACGACGGTGTTTGGGTTGTCCCCATAGGCTGTCTCGGAGTTTAGAAACATTTTGAGAAAAGTAACGATTTTGGGTCAAAACATTTTGAGAAAAGTAATATTATTTGTAATTTTGTTCTGATAATCAAAATGATAACAACAAAGAGATAGAAATGTCAAAAGAACTATCAAATATCACAGAATCATCATTTGTCAACGATATAAAGCAAATCGTTGAACAGGGGCGGCGTGCGGCATACGGAGCGGTAAATGCCGTTATGATTGAAACCTATTGGCACATTGGCAAACGTATTGTGGAACAAGAACAAAACGGTAAGGAACGCGCCGAATATGGTAAGCAACTGATTGAAATCTTGTCAAAAGAACTAACTATTGCATACGGAAAGGGATTTAGCAAACGAAATTTGCAATATTTCAGATCCTTTTACCTGACATACAGCGACATACAAATTGTGCAATCGCGATTGCACAATTTGACGTGGACGCATATTCTTACCACTTTGCGCGTAGAAAATCCCGTTGCAGCCCGTTGGTATCTGCAAACGGCATCCCAAGAGATGTGGAGTGTGAGGACATTAGACCGCAATATCAGCACACAATATTTTGAACGCCATTTTAAGCAACCTCAGATTTTGGAAGACCCCAAAAATAAGGAAGTTCCCGACAAAACGGAAATATTAAAAAGCCCTCTGATTGCTGAATTTCTTGGTTTCCAACATAGTACCGATTTTGCTGAATCCGACTTGGAAAAAGGTTTGATTTCGCATCTGCAAGACTTTATGGTTGAACTTGGTCGTGGATTCGCATTTGTGGCTCGTCAACAACATATTTTCACAGATGCAGGCGACTTCTACATCGACCTTGTTTTCTACAATTACATCCTCAAATGCTTTGTGCTGATTGATTTGAAAAAGGGACAAATTACACATCAAGATGTCGGGCAGATGGATATGTATGTACGAATGTACGACGACTTAAAGCGTACCGATGGCGACAACCCCACAGTTGGCATTGTACTGTGCAGCGAAACAAGCAAAGACATTGCCCGCTATTCGGTTTTGCACGACAACAAAAACCTGTTTGCTGCCAAATATATGCCATTGATGCCAACCGAGGAGGAACTCAGAAGGGAAATTGAGCAACAGAAAATCCTGTTTCAATTGCAACACAACGAATTGAATTCTACAAATTAATATTATGCACCAGTCCATCATCATCGAAGAGCAAAAACGCACCGTTGTGGCGCAATACACTCCCGTACCGCGCAACGACGACGAGTATCAGAGCGAGGCGCGTCTCGAAAGCGAACTCATCCGCACGCTTTCGGCGCAAGGCTACGGCACGCCAAAAATCCACTCCGAGGCGGAAATGATTGAAAACCTGCGCCTTCAACTCGAAGCCCTCAACGGCATAAAATTCTCCGACAACGAATGGAAGGCTTTTTTTAAGCAAAACATCGTCTGTGATGCCAACAGCGGCAATCTCGTAAGTAACGACGTGATTGAGGACTGCACCATAAAAATTCAACAGACCCGCACATTTGCCTTTACACGCGACGACGGCTCCACCAAAAACATCGACCTCATAGACGCCGCCAATCCGTACCGCAATCAGTTGCAGGTTATAAATCAGTATGTTGCCGACGAGGGAGCACACAAAAACCGCTACGACGTTACAATCCTCGTCAACGGTTTGCCAATGGTTCACATCGAACTAAAACGGCGCGGTGTCAACATCAAAGAGGCGTTCAACCAGATAAACCGTTACGGCAGAGATTCGTTTTGGTCGGGCTGCGGACTGTTCAACTATGTTCAGATTTTTGTTGTCAGCAACGGCACTCAAACCAAATACTACGCCAACACCACGCGCTACGCACACGTAAAAGAGCAATCGGGACAGCGTCAGAGCAAAGCCAAAAAAGACTGCAACAGTTGGGAGTTTACATCCTTTTGGGCAGACGAACAAAACAACATCATTGCCGACCTCGCCGACTTTGCCCGCACGTTTTTTGCCAAAAGCACCATCCTCAACATCTTGACGCGCTTTTGCGTTTTCACCGTTGACAAAAACCTAATGGTAATGCGTCCCTACCAGATAGCCGCCACCGAAAACATACTTTTGCGCATTCGCCGCGCCATCAATCTCCGTCAGGAAGGCACACGCGACGCGGGCGGTTTTATTTGGCACACCACAGGCAGCGGCAAAACACTCACATCGTTTAAGACGGCGCAGATAGCATCGCGTATGCCCGAAATCGACAAGGTACTTTTTGTGGTTGACCGCAAAGACCTCGACTATCAGACAATGAAGGAGTACGACAATTTTGAGCCAGAATGTGCCAACTCAAACACCAGCATCGGCGTGCTTCACCGTCAATTAAACGACAGCCAGTGCCATATCATCATCACCACAATACAAAAACTATCCATACTCCTTAATAAAAAAAGTCCTCAATACAGCCTCAACTGTCTTGATAGTCGCGTGGTGTTGATTTTCGACGAGTGCCACCGCTCGCAGTTTGGCGATATGCACAAG
>CAJOGF010000042.1:19372-27726 GCA_905233995.1 uncultured Bacteroidales bacterium
GTAACGTACTAAAATTTCATATCGACTATATCCGCACAATGCGTATGAAAGACGACGTTAAAGACGAGCAAGTTTGGGGAATCGAAACCAAAGAGGCTCTCCACGACCATCGCCGCATTACCAACAACGTAAGATATGTTTTGGAACATTACGCCGCCAAAACCAAACGCGCCGAAGCCTACGTTATGAGCCGCATACAAAACGTTGAGGAGGTTGTAAAAAGCCGACGCCGCGCCACCGAAGTAAAACAGAAATACCGTGTGGGCGGATTCAACTCGATATTTGCCGCCGACAGCGTGGAGATGGCAATAGAGTATTACAAAGAATTTAAGCGTCAGCAAGAGGCGTTGCCAATAAACAACCGTCTGAAAATAGCCACCATTTTCACCTACGGAGCCAACGAGGAGGAGGCTGAAAGTTTCGACGACGACATCATCGACGACACCACCGAATCGCCCGAAAACATTGAGGAACTCAAAACCAAAAGCCCCGCCGCATACGATGCGCTACTTTCTGCCATCAATGATTATAACAAAATGTTTGGCGTTAACTATTCGCTCAACGGCGACAGTTTTCAAAATTACTACAAAGACGTTTCTTTGCGTGTAAAAAACCGCGAATTGGATATAATTATCGTTGTTGGAATGTTTCTCACGGGTTTCGACGCCAAAACGCTCAACACGCTTTGGGTTGACAAAAACCTGAAAATGCACGGACTTTTGCAGTCGTACAGTCGCACCAACCGCATACTCAACTCCATAAAAAACTGCGGCAACATTGTCAACTTCCGCAACCTCGAAGCCGAAACCAACCGCGCACTCTCGCTCTTTGGCGACAAAGACGCGGCGGGCTATGTAATTCTGCGTCCCTTTGCCGACTATTACAACGGCTACACCACCGCCGACGGCAAACATCATCCGGGTTACACCGAAATTGTGGACGAATTGCTACAAAAGTTTGAGCCTACCGAATCATTTTTCCATACGCTCGATTTAGATGCTAAAAAAGACTTTGTACGGCTTTTTGGTGCGTTCCTCAAAATGAACAATTTGCTATCTATTTTCGATGAGTTCACCGACGATAAAAAGATTATCAAAGTGGGTCAGGTTCAGAATTTTACAAGCATTTACCAAGACCTTCGCGACGAACTCAAAGGCGACCCCAAGGGCGACAACACCAACATCAACGACGACCTTGTGTTTGAAATGGAATTGGTAAAACAGATACAAGTTTCCATCGAATACATTTTGATGCTTGTTAAGGAGTATCACGACAACAACTGCGCCGACAAGGAGATAGTTGTAAAGATTTCCAAAGCCGTAAAAGCCAGTCCCGACCTCCGCGACAAGATAGATTTGATACAGCATTTTATCGACCTTATGACAGCCTCCAAGGGCGACGTTTTCGACGAATGGGACAAGTTTATCGCCGAACAGAAAGAAGCCGAACTCAAAACCATCATCGCCTTCTATAATCTCAAAGAGCCCGAAACCCGCGCCTACCTTTCGCAGTCAGAATCCGACGGTTACATAAGTTCCACCGGCACTGCCCTTGCTAACGTTCTCCCGCCCCTCAACCCCTTCCTGCCTCAGCGCGCCGAAATCAAAGCCAAAGTATTTGAGGCATTAGAGAAGTTGTTTAATAGGTATAGGAATGTGTGAAGGTAGGTGGATTGCCGACCACGATACTTTTAATAAAAAAATGCGAAACCTAAAAATTAGATTTCGCATTTTTTTATTATGCATTATGAATTATGCATTCTCTTAGTATTTCTCATTGTTGACGGCGTACCAAATCTTTGACTGAACGCCTGCAACTTTGGTGAAACCTGCAATGTCGTCGGCGGTGAAGGCCTTGTTGTCTTCGCCGTAAACGCCAAACTTAGAGGTCATTAGGTCGTGCTCCGATTCGATGCCGTTGATGAAGAATGTGTAGGGGCGGAGAGCAACGAAAACCTTGCCCGACACTTTCTGTTGTGTGCTTTCGAGGAATTTCTCCATATCGCGCATTTCGGGTTCGAGGAGCATACCTTCGTGGAGACGGTTGCCATACCACTGCGAAATATTGTCTTTCCAATAAATCTGCCACTTGGTGAGGGTGTGTTTTTCGAGTGCGTGGTGAGCCTTGATGATTACCATCGGAGCGGCAGCCTCAAAACCTACGCGGCCTTTGATGCCGATGATGGTGTCGCCAATGTGCATATCACGACCGATGGCGTATGCGCCTGCGAGTTTCTCAACTTCGCGGATAGCGTCAACCTTGTTGTCGAATTTTTTGTCGTTGACGCAACAGAGTTCGCCCTTGCAAAATTCGAGTGTGATTACGCTCTCTTCCTGCTTGGTGCAGTGAGTCGGGTAAGCCTCCTCGGGAAGCGGTTGAGCTGAATTAAGAGTTTCGCGGCCGCCGATTGAAGTACCCCAAAGACCCTTGTTGATGGAATATTTAGCCTTGTCGAAATTCATCTTGATGCCCTTCTCTTTGAGGAAGGCTATCTCGTCAACGCGCTGGATGTTGGTCTCGCGCACCAATGCCTGAACCTTGATTTCGGGGCAGAGAATGTCGAAAACCATCTCAAAACGCACTTGGTCGTTGCCTGCGCCGGTGCAGCCGTGGGCTATCTTGTCATAACCGTTGGCCTTGGCATAGTTGGCAACTGTAATAGCCTGAATGATGCGCTCGCTCGATACCGACATCGGGTAAGTATTGTTTTTGAGCATATTGCCAAAAATCATATACTTGACAGTCTTGTCGTAGTATTCCTTGGAAACGTCGATGCACTCAAACTTCTTTGCGCCGCCCTGGAATGCGCGGTCTTTTGCCGAAGCGATTTCCTCGTCGGAGAATGCGCCCGAATTGATCATCAGGGCTGTAACGTCCTCGCCCTGAGAGGAAAGCAACGTTGTAACCCAAGTGGTGTCCAATCCGCCGCTGTATGCTACTAATGTCTTCATTATATTATAGTTAGAAATTATAAATCGAATTACGAATTACGAATTATGAATTACGAATTGTGAATTGTGAATTATGAATTGTCAATTATGAATTATGAATTGTCAATTATGAATTATGAATTGTCAATTAATCAAATTCTACGATGACGTTCTTGTCGGCAAAACCCGCTTTTGCGGCAAGGTCTGCCCAATCCTTAGGCCCGCGCTCTTTTTCCCACTCCGGGTCATAAAGCATACCCGTACAAAGGCAGTTTTTACGGTTCTTTGAAGTCAAAATACCGAAATTGACACAACTCTGGCAACCTTTCCAAAATTCGTCGTCGTCGGTGAGTTCAGAGAACGGCACAGGCATATATCCGAGTTGATTGTTGATTTTCATCACCTGAAGTCCTGTCGTAAGACCAAAAATCTTGGCAGTAGGAAACTTGTGGCGACTTAACCAAAAGGCTTTGAACTTAATCGCCTTGGCCACTCCCCTACCCCTAAAATTAGGATTGACGATAAGACCTGAGTTAGCAACAAACTTCTCGTGTCCCCAACTCTCTATGTAGCAGAATCCTACCCACTGACCTTGCTCGGTAAGGGCAATTACGCCTTTGCCTTCCTTCATTTTTCCGGCGACATATTCCGGTGTACGTTTGGCGATACCAGTTCCGCGCGCTTTTGCGCTTGAAGCCATTTCGTCAACAATTTCCTGAGCATATTTGCCGTCTTTTTCCTCGGCAACTCTTACGATGATGGTATCCATTTTTTTTGTTTGATTTCTTTTACTTTTCTTATTAAAAAAACGCTGCAAAGTAACTGCATTTATACAAAATACACAAATTTTTTTTCACTTTTTTTTTAACAATTTGATATTAAAAATGTTAAATATGATTTTTAGATGAAAAACAAAGTTAAAACTGAATAAAAATACATCAATATTCGCTGTATATTCACTAAAAATACAAAAGACTATCCGAAAAAAGATTTTTTTTTACGAATAGTCTTAAAAGTTAAACTGCAAAATATCTATTACAATTCAGAGTCAGCACACGTTAGAATTACGTTACCTTTTGAAATATCACCTGTTGTAAGACCAAGTTTCAACCATTTCATTCGTTGAGCCGATGTTCCGTGCGTAAAAGCCTCCGCATTTATACGTCTATAACCTGCTGATTTCTGAAGATAATCATCTCCAATTTGATGAGCACATTGAATTGCTTTTTCAATATCGCCGTCTTCAAAAGACTTGAATGTTTTGTTCTCATAAAAGCCCCAAATGCCAGCATAAAAATCTGCCAAAAGTTCGATTCTGACACTAATTTTATTTGCTTCAGCCTCTGTTCTGCACCTCTCCATCTGACTATGAAGTTTGCTCAAAACACCTGTCAAATATTCCACATGATGACCTACTTCATGCGCAATAACGTATGCGTATGCCAAATCACCGTCAGCACCAAGTTGAGATTTCATCGTCTGAAAAAATGTTAAATCAAGATATAACTTCTCGTCAGCCGAACAATAAAAAGGTCCCGTTGAAGAGGTTGCAGAGCCACAACCTGTATTTACTGCGTCAGAAAAAATTACCATTTTGGGTTGCTTATAGGAAAGGCCATTGTCTTGAAAAATTTTTGTCCAAACATCTTCTGTTGAAGCCAAAATTCTTGAAGCAAAAGTTGCAAGTTCGTCGCTTTTGGCAGAATTTCCTGTTTTTGTAGAGGTCTGCTCCACAACCATATTGTCAGAACCGCCCAACGAAGACGACAACATACTTGCATCTCCTGTTTTGAAATACCAAATCGCACCTATTATTAACAAAATAATGCTTAAACAACCGCTCTTTTTGCCAGTTGACATTCTCATTCCTGAGCCTGAAGAAGAACCTCCTCTAAGGTCTTCTACATTAGAACTTGTTCTACGTCCGTCTAATTTCATAATGATTATTTATGTTATTTGTTTAATATATTTTTATCGGCAAATGTAGCAAAAAAAACAAAACAACAAAAAAAACACTTTTACATTTTGAAAAAATAATTATTTTTTTGAAATTTTCTAAAAAACATGATGTAGATTAATAAAAAATAAGTAATTTCGCACTAAAATAAAATTGAATAATGATTAGTGCTAAAGAACAGATAACCAACGGATTAAATTCGTATTTCAAAGCCTTTAGGGTTATAAAAGCAAACAAAATGGGAAAATATTTTACACTTCCCATTGTGTTAAACATTGTTATAATGCTCGTTTTGATATTTTCGGGCGGTGGAATCGGAGAATGGCTAAGCAATATAATTGATAGACATACCGAAACCTCAACAGGTTGGGTTTCAGCGGCTATGATGGCGGTAAAGATAGTTTTACCGATAGTGTTCTTTATACTTTTTGTGTTTTGTGGCGGAACAATTGTAAATGTTTTAATGTCTCCGATTTACACAATTCTTTCCGAAAAAACAGATAGTTTCTTAACTGGTAATGTTTTTGAAAGTTCAGCAAAACAAACCATCTCGGATATAGGAAGAGCAGTTGTGATTGCTATCAAAAACATTGTTAAACAATTGTTTTTAACACTACTTTGTTTGCTACTGAATTTTATTCCTTTAATTGGAAATTTGCTTTCGGTGGTTTTTATTTTCATTATCAACGCCTATTATTTTGGATACGGTTTTATGGACTATACGTATGAACGCAAAAAATTTTCAGCAAAAAAAAGCAACGAAGAAACTTTCAAATTAAAATATTTAGCCATCACCAATGGCGCAATCTACGCTTTACCACTTTATGCTCTGTGCGGAACTTTTTTCGCCGCATTTTTGGGCGGTGTTTCTACAATTGCCGCAACAATATCTCAATTAGAGTTGGAAAATAGCGAAGATTTTAATATCTAAAAATATGGAAAAACAGAGAATAGTTTTAGTTTCGTATCATAATTCTTTGCCGTTTCTTTACGGTCTTGAACATTCAGAATACATAAAAAAAAATTGCGAGATTATACTCAAATATCCGTCTGAATGTGCAAGAATTCTTCTTGAAAAACAATGCGAGGCCGCTTTGGTGCCAATAGGCATAATTCCAAATCTAAAGATAAGTTACATTATTTCAAAATATTGTATCGGTGCTGAAGGGAAAGTTCGTTCCGTGATTCTTGCAAGCCGTGTACCTTTGGAAAATATTGAAAAAGTCTATCTTGACTATCAGTCAGCAACAAGCGTTAGACTTGTAAGAATACTTGCCAAAAATTTTTGGAAAATTAATCCCGAATTTATTGAGGCATCGCCCGGATATGAACAAAACATAAAAGGCTCTACCGCTGGCGTTATCATAGGCGACAGATGTTTTCAGTACGATGATTTTGAATACTCTTACGACCTTGCCGAGCAATGGATAAAATTTACAAGCTATCCGTTTGTGTTTGCGGCATGGTTAGCAGTAAAACCATTGAAACCAGAATTCAAACTCGCTCTTAACGAGGCACTTGAATATGGGGTCAACAACATTAGCGAAGTCATTCTAAAATATAAAGATAAGTTTACTAATAATTTTAACGCTGTTGAATATTACAACAAAAACATAAGTTATTATTTAAACGAAAACAAATCGAAAGGTATGAATACTTTTATAAAGTATATTTGCCTTGACAAAATTACAAATAGTTAATATTCTAACACATTTATATATATGAAATTATCAAATTGCATTGACAGTTTCGAAGGCTACATTTGGAAGCGCGAAATCAACGTCAGAGATTTTATTCAACACAATTACACGCCTTACAACGGCGATGAAAGTTTTTTAGTAGGGCCGACAGCAAAAACGAAAGCACTTTGGCAAAAACTTTCTGAAATGTTCAAAATCGAAAGGGACAAAGGTGTTTATGATGCGGAAACTAAACTCCCTCAGACCCTTACAACCTACAAAGCAGGTTATATCGACAAAGATAACGAAGTGATTGTTGGACTTCAAACCGACAAACCTTTGAAACGCGGTATTTTCCCAAAAGGCGGAATCCGCATGGTTGAAAACGCTTTGAAAGCATACGGTTATAGTCTTGATGCTGATACCAAAACGATTTATACAAAATATCGTAAAACTCACAACGAAGGAGTATTTTCGGCTTATACGCCAGAAATTCGTGCGGCTCGTCATGCTCATATCATAACAGGACTTCCTGACGCTTACGGTCGCGGACGTATTATCGGCGACTACCGTAGAATTGCACTTTACGGTGTCAACAACCTGATTGAAGAGAAAAAACGCTTTCTTGACCGTCTTGACATTCAAGAAATGACAGAAGAGTGCATTCAGTCAAGAGAGGAAACTTCAGAGCAAATTGCGGCTTTGAAAGAGTTTGTGGTTATGTGTCAAAATTATGGTTTTGACGTTACAAGACCCGCTCAAAACGCACGTGAGGCTGTTCAGTTTGTATATTTCGGATATTTAGGAGCAGTAAAAGACCAAGACGGTGCAGCAATGTCGCTTGGAAGGGTCAGCACATTTTTGGATATTTTCATCGAAAAAGATATTAAAGAAGGTAAACTCACTGAAGAAGAAGCGCAGGAGTTAATTGACCAAATGATTATAAAACTTAGAATCGTAAGATTTCTTAGAACTCCTGAATACAATGATTTGTTTTCTGGCGATCCAATTTGGGTAACAGAAAGTATTGGAGGTCAAGGCGTTGACGGTAGAAGCATGGTAACAAAAACAAGTTACAGAATACTTCATACTTTGGAAAATTTAGGACCTGCACCCGAACCGAATTTAACAGTTCTTTGGTTCAATAATGCGCCCGAAAATTGGAAACGTTATTGTGCTAAAATGTCAATCAAGACAAGTGCAATTCAGTACGAAAACGACGACCTTATGCGTCCAGACTACGGCGATGACTACGGAATCGCTTGTTGTGTCAGCCCAATGAAAATTGGAAAACAAATGCAGTTTTTCGGCGCAAGAGCCAACCTTGCGAAATGTCTTCTCTACGCAATCAACGGCGGAAAAGACGAGATGACAGGCGAACAAATAGGTCCTGATTTTGCACCAATAACAAGCGAATACCTCGATTACGATACCGTTATGTACAAGTTTGAAAATATGATGCGTTGGCTTGCCAAAACATACGTTAACGCTCTGAAAATCATTCACTACATGCACGACAAATATGATTACGAGGCTTACCAAATGTCGCTTATCGACGGCGATGTTTTCCGCACCCGTGCAACAGGTATCGCTGGACTTAGCATCGTAACTGACTCGCTTGCGGCTATCAAATTTGGAAAAGTTCGCGTTATCAGAGACGAAAGAGGCATTGCAGTAGGGTTCAAACAAGAAGGCAACACTCCTGAGGCTTTCGGTAACAACAACGAAGAAACCGATAAACTCGCTCTTATGATAACCGAAAAATTTATGGAATTTTTGCGTCAACAC
>CAJOGF010000042.1:27736-40345 GCA_905233995.1 uncultured Bacteroidales bacterium
CAACACAATCACTTTTAACAATAACTTCAAACGTTGTTTACGGTAAAAACACTGGCGCAACTCCTGACGGTAGACCCAAAGGCGTTCCATTTGCTCCGGGCGCAAATCCTATGAACGGTAGAGACGTAAAAGGTGCTGTTGCAGCACTCAGTTCGGTTGCGAAATTACCATTTCAACACTCTCACGACGGCATTTCGTACACATTTGCAATTTCACCTTCAACGCTCGGCAAAGATGACGATACAAAAATCAGCAATCTTGTAAATCTTATGGACGGTTATTTCACACCTGACGGAGGTCATCATCTTAATGTCAACGTTTTTGACCGCGAACTATTGGTTGATGCAATGGACCACCCCGAAAAATATCCGCAACTTACAATCAGAGTTTCAGGGTATGCTGTTAATTTCGTGAAACTTACAAGAGAACAACAGTTGGACGTTCTTAGCAGAACAATTAACAAATCGTTGTAACTTTTTTTAATCAAAGGAAAACACATTTTTTTCGTGTTTTCCTTTGATTATCAATAAAATATCTATGGTTATACAAAAACAATGTTAGCATTAAAACTTTTTTGGGAATTTTTTAAAATAGGGGCTTTTACATTTGGCGGCGGCTACGCAATGATTTCGATGGTGAAATCTGCCCTTGTTGACCGTCAAAAATGGATGAACGAAGACGAATTTTGGGAATGTATTACTTTAGCACAATCACTACCGGGAGTGTTTGCAATCAACATGGCTCTTTATACAGGTTTTAAAATCTGTGGAAAACAAGGAGCAGCGTTAGCAATGTTAGGGGCTGCCCTACCCTCAATGATAATAATAATTGCAGTTGCGTCATTTATTCAGAATATCAACGGATTAAAGACAGTAAAAGATATTTTTATGGGTATAAGACCATGCGTTATTGCGCTAATTTTGGTTCCGGGACTCACTATGCTGAAAAAAGCAAAACTCGACAAAAAAAACTTCTGGATTCCAATTTTATCTTGTCTTTTGGTTTGCGTTTTTTCCGTTTCTCCCGTTTATATCATTATCATAACAATACTCGCAGGAATTATTTGGGCAAGAAGAGTAATTAAAAATTGACAGTTAACAATTGACAATTTAGAATTAGGAATTAAAAAATAAAAAAAAATTAGGGAAATGATTTATTTACAACTTTTTTGGGTATTTTTCAAAATCGGACTATTTGGCTTCGGAGGCGGTTACACAATGGTCTCAATGATTAGAATGGAAGTTGTTGACGACTATCAATGGATGTCAGCAGGCGAATACGCTGATTTATTAGCAATTTCACAAATGACTCCGGGACCAATCTCAATCAACACCGCAACTTTTGTTGGCTTTACACAAGGCGGAATTTTAGGGTCAATATTGGCAACGTTTGCGCTGTGTTTGCCTTCAATAATACTAATGGCATTTGTTGTAGCATTATTTTTCAAACACAAAGAATCACCGTACATAAAAAAGCCGATGGAATTAATGACTCCCGTTGTGGCAGGATTAATAATTTCAGCGGCAATTTTAATGTGCGATAAAGACAGTTTTTCGTCGATTTTAAGTTTTGTAATTTTTGGGGGAACTGTTGTAGCACATTATTTTTTCAAAGTCAACCCAATCCTTTTAATCATAGTTTCAGGAGTTTTGGGCTGGATTTGGGGAATTATCTAAAACAATTATTTTACAACATTACCGTTCAAACGCAACTCAAAAACATCGTTAGGAGCGTCCAAAGACGTATACACAGTTATCGACTTATTGAAAGTACCTAATTCTTTTGCGTCATAAATCGTTGAAATTTTACCTTGTTTACCCGGCAAAATCGGCGATTTTTCGTATTCAAGTTTTGTACAACCACACGAGGCTTCTGCATTTGTGATAAAAACTGGCTTATTGCCAGCATTAGTAAAAGTGTATTCAATTTTTTTAGGTTCGTTTTGCTTAATGTCGCCGAAATTATATTCCATAACGTCCCATTTCAATGTTGCGTTTTCGTTTGAAGATAATTCAACTTTGCCAGAATTACCACCAGAGCCAAACAAGTCGCCCCACTGCGCTGAAACATTCTGACTAAGTGTTAAAAAGAAAACAATGGCAAATGCCGATAAAAAAACTTTTTTCATATTTTTTAAAAATTTTAAATTGGTTACATTTTTTTAGACGATTTTTCTTTCCCGATTGTTGTATTTTTTTCTATAAAAATTGTTAACAACAAAAAAAGCACCTAACTATCTTATTTATAAAAATTACAAAGATTAAGATTTTGTTAACCATTTGTTAAATTCATATTTTATATTTACTTTACTCAAAATGTATAGAAACTTTAAAATAATTGCGCTAACTTTGCGCTGCATAAAAACCGAAACATTAACATATTTATTAATTAAAAAAAATTATGTTTAAACTACTTCTTTCAAGAATGCAGACTCCGCGTTGGGTTGTATTTTTAATTGACACGTTTATAGCGATAGTTGCAATTACAGCAAGTTACTTATTAAGATTTAATTTTGACTTGACTGAAATATTACAGCAAAGTTTTCTACTTGCCTTTGCAATTATTCTTCCGATAAGAATCATTAGTTTTTTAATCTCCAAAACATACGCTGGTCTTGTTCGCTATACAAGTACAAGCGATGCAATACGTATTTCGTCAACAGCAATTATAGGAAGTGTTTTTGCGTTATGCGTAAGTTTGTTGTTGAGTTTTGTATTTGATATTCAAAGGATTCCGTTTACAATCATAATCTTAGATTGTATTATCACGATGACAATAATGGTGATTTCGCGCTTTGTTGTGAAATCACTCTATCTTGAGCACCGCACTCTTGATATGGATTCAACAATGGAAAATGTTGTAATTTACGGAGCAAGCGAATCGGCTCTAACCACAAAACGAACTCTCGACAGAGATGCAGGAAGCAACTACAAAGTTGTGGCTTTTATAGATTATGACAACCGTCTAAAAGGTAAAAGCATAGATGGCGTTAAGATTTTTAAGATTTCAAGTCTTGAAGAAATTATTGATACATGCAACGTTAAAGATTTGATTTTTGCAAGCGAATGTCCAAGCAAATCTCAAAAAAACGAAATTATAGAACTCTGTCTGAGCAAGAATATAAAAGTGATGTACACTCCAACCGTCAACAAATGGATTAACGGAGAATTGAGTTTCAAACAAATCAAAAACATCAGAATAGAAGACCTTTTGGAAAGAGACCCTATTCATTTGGAAGAAGACAAAATTCGTATGGAAATCTTAAACCGTACAATTCTTGTAACAGGTGCAGCAGGCAGCATAGGAAGCGAGATTGTAAGACAACTTACAAGATTTAATCCCAAAAATATCATAGTTTTCGACCAAGCCGAATCTCCGCTTTATGATTTGGAATTGGAATTAAGAGAAAAACTCAATTTTGAGAATTTTGAAATCATCATCGGCGACATAACCGACAAAACACGACTTACAGAAACTTTTGAAAAATTCTGCCCCGAAATTGTCTATCACGCAGCGGCTTACAAACACGTGCCGATGATGGAAAATAATCCGTCGCAGGCGATTTCAAACAATGTAAAAGGCACAAAATTCTTAGCAGATTTTTCTGTTAAATATGGCGTTAAAAAATTTGTAATGGTATCAACCGACAAAGCCGTCAACCCTACTAACGTTATGGGCTGTTCAAAACGAATTTGCGAAATCTACACGCAATCGTTAAATAAAATTTCCAAAACCAAATTTATTACAACTCGCTTTGGAAACGTTCTTGGCAGCAACGGCAGCGTTATCCCAAGATTTAAGGCTCAAATAGAAAAAGGCGGTCCCATTACGGTAACACACCCTGAAATCACAAGATTTTTTATGACAATTCCTGAAGCCTGTCAACTTGTGCTTCAAGCGGGTACTTTAGGCAACGGTGGCGAAATTTTCGTTTTCGATATGGGAAAGTCGGTCAAGATAATAAATCTTGCAAAAAAAATGATAAAACTTTCAGGCTTAAGTCTTGGCAAAGACATTCAGATTGCATACACCGGACTTCGACCGGGAGAAAAACTATATGAAGAGGTTTTGAACGATAAAGAAAAAACTATTTCAACAACTCACTCGCAAATTATGATTGCAAAAGTCAGAGAATATGATTTCAATCAGGTTTCTAACCAAATTGATCGTTTAATCAGTCTTGTAGAAAGTAGAGATAACATGAAAATTGTTTCGATGATGAAACGCATAGTTCCTGAATTTAAGAGCGAAAACTCCATTTATGAAGAATTGGACAACGTCAAAAAACAAGAAAATTCAGCAGAACTTTCCTCTAATAACGATTACGAAATAAAACAACCAGCAATTGACGAAAACGGACATTTACCCCAAGATTTCGACACGTCAATTTACACCAAAAACAAGAGTTTTCAAATCGGAAAGAAATTTTCTTTGCTACATTAAAATAAAAAATAACGGCTGCAATATCGCGCAGCCGTTATTTGTTTATCATTTAACATCGTCCCAATCGTCGGTTCTGAACGGATAAGCAGGTGTCATTCCGCCACCGTAAAGCGAACCACAAGAAAAATCCTTGAAACAATATCTTACCGCAACTGGTTTTTCAACTTTTTTGCTTGAAACCACAACGTGATTGGTCTGCCAACGCAACCAAACGGAGTCAGCAGGATAAAACTTCTTATCCTCGCCCGCTATTTCAAAACCTTCAATCATGTAATTACTACACAAACCCATTTGAAGATTGTCAAAACCGACAAAAGCCTCATTTTTCTCAATCAACAATTCTTTGAAAGTTGGTCCTGAAAAAATAAAAGTTTCAAAACCGTATGTTTTGTTAAGAGCCAAAGAAGCAAGCCTCTGACCTACAGGCTTCTTTTGACGCGGATGAATATTATAACGCTCTTGCGGCAAAACCAAATCCGAAGTTGAAACAAGTCCCGAATTGTTGACCTCTTTTGCAACTTTAAACTGAACCTCTCTCAAAAATGGAGCATCGCCCGAACCATAATCATACGGTGCAATTTCAACCATATAAAACGGAATATCGCCCAAACCAATGTCAGAACGCCAAAGTTGAATCATATCTTTAAGCCTTTGATAATAAGTCTTATGCTTTCCAACATTGGAACAGCCTTGATACCAAATCACGCCTTTGTAAGTAAATTTATGAATCGGCCAAAACATTGCATTATAAGGCAAAAGAATTTTTTCATATTCCCATTCAACATTTTCGATGTCTTCTTTTTTGGTAGAAACGCCATGTTTTTCAAGAAGTTGCTTACTCATCCAACTTTCCACTAACGTTCCTCCGTATGCCGCACTCACAATTCCGACAGGACAACCTAAAGCATGACTCAACGCTTTTGCATAATTCCATGCAACGGCAGAATATTCGGTTGCCGTTTTTGCTGACGGAATTGTCCAAGAGGCATCAACATCCTCCTCCAAATTGTAAGAATGTTTCAACGGAACAGTAAAAAAACGTATTCTTGAAGCCTCGTTGTCAGCAAACATAATTTCTTCAAAACCGCCTTCGATGTTGCAACCCGGAAATCCTTTCAAAGGCATTTGCATATTCGATTGTCCCGAAGCAAGCCAAACTTCACCGATTAAAATGTCAGTTAACATCAACTCCGTATTGTCTTTCAAGTCATTGAAAGTTATCGTCTGCGGCAAAAAAGTGTATTTTCCTGTTTTGATTTCAGCAGAAAATTGTCCATTTTTGTCCGCCTTGACCTTCACTTTTTCTGAACTCCAAGAAACTGAAATTTCAACAAAAGCATTTTTTGAAGCCCCACCCCAAAGTCTAACGTTGGTATTTTGCTGAATCACCATGTTAGAACCAATAATATTAGGCAATGAAATCTCCGCTTTTAGGCTCAAAAAACAAAAAACAAGTGCAATTGGTAAAAAGATTTTTTTCATATTTTTATTTATTATTTCTGAAATACATAAAACGCTTTATAAGCCATATAAGTATCTAATTTTGAAACAGTTTCGTAAGGAGCGTGCATAGAAAGAACTGGAACTCCAACATCAATTGTATCAATATTTAGATTTGCCATATAAAGAGCAACAGTTCCGCCGCCGCCGAGATCTACTTTTCCAAGTTCACCGTTTTGCCAAATAACCCCCTCTTTATCAAAAAGATGATGAATTTCTGCAACAAATTCAGCGTTTGCGTCAGAAGTGCAAGATTTTCCTCTTGCGCCAGTAAATTTTGTAACAACAACGCCATAATTTATAAACGATGAATTTGCTTTTTCAAAAACATCAGGGAAAGTTGGGTCAAAAGCCGAATTAACATCTGCTGACAAACATTTTGAATTAGAGAAAACTTTTCTCGGATTTGCCCCCAAGGTCGCCGCTAAATCTTCAATAAAATATTTCAAATAACTTGAATTTAAACCTGTGTTACCGTCAGAACCCGTTTCTTCCTTATCTGTTAAAACAGCAATTGCAGTTTTTTTCGGATTCTTGACATCAAGAATTGCCATTAATTCAGGATAAGCGCAGACTTTGTCGTCATGACCGTAGGCTCCAATCATTGAACGGTCAAAACCAATATCTTTGGGTTTGAAAGCCGGAACTGCTTCGAGTTCGGAGTTCAACAAATCCCCCTCTACAATACCGTATTTTTCATTTAAAAAACTTAAAATGTTGGTTTTTACACGATTAGAAATATCCTCGCCTTTCACGCAAGTTGCACCAATAAGAATATTTAGTTCTTCTCCCCTGATGATTTCGTTAGCAGGGCGTTTCATCTGATTTTGAGCCAAATGCGGCAAAAGGTCCGTCACCAAAAATACTGGATCGTTTTCGTCTTCGCCGATATTGACAGTAACTTTTGTGCCGTCTTTTTTTATAATCACTCCATGAAGCGAAAGCGGAGTTGCTGTCCATTGATACTTTTTGATTCCGCCGTAATAATGCGTTTTGAAATAAGCCAATTCATCGCTTTCGTAAAGCGGATTTTCTTTCAAGTCCAAACGCGGAGAATCAATATGAGCAGCGGTAAGATTAACACCGTCCTCCAAGTTTTCACCGATAACAGCCAAGATTACGGCTTTGCCTCTGTTGTCGAAATAAATTTTGTCGCCTTTGGAGACTTTGTCGCCGAAATTAAATTTTTTGAAACCTTTTTTTTCTGCCTCTTTAATTGCAAAAATATTGATTTCTCTTTCGGTTTTGGCTTTTGACATAAAGTCCTTGTAACCCTCGCAAAATTCATTTGCTTTTTTAATTTCCTCATCGCTTAAAACAAGCGAAGAGTTTTTTCTGTCCATAAAAAATTTTTTAGCCTCTTCTTTTGTCATGATTTTTTTGTGTTAAAAATTTATGGACAAAAGTAATATTTTTTTTTATTATTGTTGACAAAATTTTCAAGGCGTAAAGATTAATTTCATTTTTTTATTGAAATATTATACATGTGTTTTAAGAAAAAAGAACAAAACATTCACAATTAACAAAAACACTGCTATTCCCGCAACGGTTTTATCAATAATGTTTGACCAAGAATTTATAATGACTATGAGGTCTTCATTATCGGGAGTTATTAGTTCTTTTAAAAACGTGCTTTCCGCAGTATTACTTGGATAAAATTTACCGTCTTTCCATATTTCATTAGCACCTATAATTTCCCCATTTTCATACCATTGTACACGTTTCAATAATCCTTTTTCATCATAGAAATTTCCAAAGCCAACAATAGTGTCATTTACAAATCGTCTTTCTACATATTTGGTCTGCAAAGAATCTTCATAATATTCAACCCACCAACCATTTAATTTGTCATCATTGAAATTTCCTACTGCATCAAGAGTTCCGCTATACTTCCCTCTACCCAAAAACACCCAAAATCCAATTCGCTTAGAATTCTCTATTTGACCGAATGCCCAAATAGTATCTTTGTCATAATAAGCACAATATCGACCAGTGGCAATTTTATTTCCAAAAATAACGGTAAGTAATATTAAACAAATTCCTATGAAATTAATTTTTGAAAGCATACTATTTATATCTTTTGTTATGGCTGTTAATTGCATTAATAAGAACTTGATACGGAATTCCCAATTTATTGATTTTTGCAAGATTTTTCAATTCATTGAGATATTGGGTCATTTTGGTTTTCTTGCCTAATATATAATTTCTGTGGTCTAAACTACCATATGCACCAACATCTTCAAGAGCCTTTGTAAATGATGGTTTGTAATTTGCAGTGTTTTTACCATTTTTCCATAACTTAACGGCCTCTAAATGCTTGTCATGGATAAAAAGTTCATGTCCGATAGTTACTAATAAACTTGCAATCTGTTCATTTTGGGTTGCTTTTATCATTTCATTGTTCTCAATCTTTGTATATGTATTATTTGGGTAAAGTCTTATTTCTATTGTAAAAAAATAAGTGTCGTATGGATTTATTTTATTCTGTTCAAATCTTTGTTGATTTTGAAGGCTTATTAAAATTTCTTTAAATGTATTTTTATCTTTTAAAAAACATGTTGTTTCACCGTTTAGACCTCCTTTTAGAAAATCTGTCTCAATAAAAAACAAAGCATTTTCTTTATCCTCAAATAATTTAAATACATTTTGAATTGATTTTGTTTTTTGGGCAATCTCAAATGCTTTTTTTTACAATATCATATTGGAATCCATTACTATATTCAAGTTTAAGCCTAACAGGATCCTCGTATGTTGGTGTAGTTGTTGATTTATCAGCACAATGTACAAATACTACACCTTTTCCCTCAATGCGCTTTTTTATTTCAACTGGTTCTTTTTTTTCGGCACTTGCCGATTTTATGCTACCGCCTATAACACCACCTATTGCAGCACCAACCGCTATTGGCAGCAAAAAAGATTTTGGATCTTTTGAATTATCTTTACTAAGACCATACAAAAACAAACCAGTTGCAGCCCCTATCCCCATACCTGCTAATGCATGAGATTTTACTTTTTTCTTCGTTTTTGATAAATTTGACATTTTTTATAAATTTTTAAATTAATATTTTTTTTGCCTATACATATATCCATTTTTGTGCCATTAAGAAAATTTGCCAAAATGTCAGTAAGGACATGGCAAAATGACGCTTACAAATATGTCATTTTGTCGGTTTTAATAAAAAAAATGCAACATTTCATTTTTTTTATTGGAATATTGTGCATGGTTTTCCGAAAAGACAATGGAAAAATATTTTCAACTTTGCAATCAAAAAAAATGTTAAAAAAAATGGAAGAAATAGTCAAACAATTAAATAATACTTTTTCAAACAAAAGCACCGAAGAGGTTTTGAAGTATTTCTTAAAAGAATATAAAGGCGAAATTGGGTTGTCTTCGTCATTAAGTTATGAAGACCAAGTATTGACACATATTATTTGTTCTATCGACAAAACAGCCAAAATCTTCACCCTTGATACTGGAAGGTTTTTCCCCGAAACGTATTCGCTTATCGACAATACAAATATGCGTTATGGAATACATTTGCAAGTGTATTTTCCTGATTTCAAACGTATTGAAGAAATGGTAAACGAACACGGTGTCAATCTTTTTTACGAATCAATCGAAAAACGACACCTTTGTTGTCAAATTCGCAAAATTGAACCTTTGAAACGCGCTTTAAAAGGTCTGAAAGTTTGGATAACGGGTCTACGTCGCAGTCAGTCTGTAACCCGCAAAAATATGAAACTTGTGGAATACGACAAAGATGATAACATCATAAAACTCAATCCTTTAATCAATTGGAGCGAAGACGATGTAAAACTTTTTGTCAAGAAAAACAACGTACCTTACAACCGTCTACACGACAAAGGTTTTCCGTCGATTGGCTGTCAACCGTGTACACGAGCCGTCAAAGAAGGCGAAGACATTCGCTCAGGTCGTTGGTGGTGGGAAGATCCAGAACATCGCGAATGTGGTCTACACCAAAGAAATTAAAACACAATAAGTATAATAAAAACTGCAACATTTCATTTTTTTAGTTGAAATATTAAAGGACAGATTTCTTCATGCTTTGAGAACTTATTGTCAATTTTGCATCGAAAAAAATTTAACGATTAAGATTTTAATAAAAAACACAAAGAAAATATGAAACGAATTTTTATTATTGCCGCTATGTTTTTAACAGCGTGCGGTGGTGCGGGGACAGTGAAAAATCATGTTTCCGATGACGGCAAACTTCATGGTGAACTTTCGCTGTCAGGAGCGTTTGCTCTCTATCCGTTAGCAGTAGAATGGGCTGACGAATTTCAAAAACTTAATCCAGATGTGCGTGTTGACGTTTCAGCAGGCGGTGCAGGCAAAGGTATGACCGACGTTTTGGCTGGCGTTGTGGATTTTGGAATGGTTTCACGCGAAGTTTATCCTCCTGAAATTGAAAAAGGGGCTGTTGGTTTTCCGTCAGCGAAAGATGCTGTTGTCCCAACAATAAATGCTAACAATCCCGTAATCAAAGAATTACTTGCAAAAGGTCTAACAAAGGAAATGGCTCGTAAAATCTGGATTGACGGAAATGTAAAAACTTGGGGTGATGTTCTCGGCACAAACGATGAAACACCGATTCATATTTACACTCGTAGCGATGCTTGTGGTGCTGCCGAAACATTCGCTAACTGGTTTGGAGCCAAACAAGAAGAACTCGGTGGAACAGCAGTTTTTGGCGACCCCGGACTTGCGGCTGCAATTCAGAAGGATATTTTCGGCATTGGTTTCAACAATATCGGTTATGCTTACAACAACGATACTCATAAACTAAATACCGACCTTGAAATTTTCCCCATTGACAACGATAACAGCGGCGACATTTCTGACCAAGAGCGTTTTTACGATGTCAAGGAAAATGTAACAAAAGCCATTGCTGAAGGTCGTTACCCTTCACCACCGGCTCGCGACCTTTATTTAGTCACCAAAGGCGTACCGACCGATCCTATTGTGGTCGCTTTCTTGAAATACGTCTTAACCGACGGTCAGAAAAAGAACGCCCCCGTGGGTTATATCGAAATTTCCAAAGATAAGATAGACAAAGCATTAGAACGTTTGCAATCAGGCAAATAAATGAGTAAATTTAGAATCATAAAAGACAAGACAGCCAACGGAATTATGTTTTTAATCACAATAATTTCGTTGGTGTTTGTTGTGGTAATGGGCGTTGGACTGTATTTAAAGTCAGCACCGATATTAACTCAACATTCGCTTTGGGAATTAGTATCCTCGTCGTCATGGCAACCGTTCAAAAATAATTTCGGTTTTTTACCCTTTGTAATGGGTACAATTTGGGTAACTTTTATTGCAATCTTGATAGCATTGCCACTCTCGCTTATGACAGCAATTTTCTTAACCGAATATGCAAAAAAGCAAGTAAAAAAGTTTGTGTTCCCTGCCCTTGACATTTTAGCATCGTTACCCTCAGTAATCTACGGAGTTTGGGGAACAATAGTAATTGTACCGTTAATTTCCGATTACATTGCACCGAAGTTTTCAACCGAATTTTCAACAGGTTACACCGTTTTAGCAGCAGGTTTGGTGCTGAGCCTTATGCTTGTGCCAATACTTGTGAGCCTATTTGTTGAATTGTTTTCAACAGTAAGCGACGACCTTAGACACGCTGCATATTCATTAGGCGCAACACGCTGGCAAACGGCAAAAAACGTTGTTATCAAAAAATCGTTGCCGGGTATTTTTGCCTCGGTTGTTTTGGCAATTTCAAAGGCATTGGGCGAGACAATAGCCGTCTTGATGGTCTGCGGTTGTCTGCCTGAAGTTCCAAAAAGCATTTTAGGAGCATGTTATCCACTGCCCGCATTAATAGCAAACAACTACGGTGAAATGCTATCATTGCCGCTGTACGAATCGGCGTTGATGTTTGCCGCATTGTTGCTGTTTGTGGTGGTAATTGTTTTCAACCTCATATCAAGAATTATCCTGAAACGATTAGAAATAAAATAGTTATGAAAAAAAGCATTATAATTGAAAAAGCCGCTAAAGGTTTTATGATAGCCTCGCTAATTGTGGTTTTTATAATGGTTGCAAGCATAATTTACACCATTTTTAAACGAGGATTTGGCTGCATAACATGGGAAATGGTAACATCACTACCCAAAGGTGGTTTCTATATCGGTGGTGAAGGCGGATTTCTCAACGCCATAGTTGGCTCGCTGTACATTGTGCTGTCCTCAACGGCTATTGGCCTTATAATCAGCATTCCAATAGTTTTTTATCTCAATGTTTTTTTGTCGCAAAAATCACGACTTGCATATTGGACACGTCTTGCTTTTGATGTAATGTACGGCGTTCCGTCAATAGTTTATGGTGCATTTGCATTTTCGTTGATGATTTATTTGGGACTTAGGACTTCTCTTTTGGGCGGAATAATTGTCATAACACTTTTGATAATACCGATTTTGATGCGGTCGATGGACGAAGTTGCAAGAAATTTTCCAAGAGACCTTTTGGAAGCGTCGTTCTCTTTGGGCGCAACAAGGCTTGAAACTATCGGCGTTGTGTTACGACAAATTGCTCCCGGCATTGCAACGGCAACGCTTCTGTCGGTTGGAAGGGCTATTGGTGATGCTGCGGGCGTAATGTTTACGGCTGGTTTTTCGGATTCGATATTT
>CAJOGF010000042.1:40410-43887 GCA_905233995.1 uncultured Bacteroidales bacterium
CCCTCGTATTAACAATAATTGTATTGATAATAAGTCTGTTAGGACGATTTATTACCAACCGTTTTTCAAAACACAAACTCAATTAAAACTAAAAAAATTATGTTGTTCAAAAACTTTTTTTTACGGAAATTTTTGGCTAACGATACCAACGAACCTTTTATTCCCGATGCCAAATTTCAACACCCCGAAAAAGCAGAAGAAATCAAAGTGGAAAATTTCAACCTTTGGTTTGGCGATTCGCATATACTCAAGAATATTAATGTAACCATACCACCTAACAAAATCACTTGTATTATTGGACCGTCTGGTTGCGGCAAAACAACATTACTAAAAAGTTTCAATAGACTTGTTGACTCGGCAGAAAATGTCAAGAAAACAGGAAGTATAAAACTTGGCAACGATGATATTATCAATTGTAGCGAATCGGAACTTGTGGAACTTCGCCGCAAAATTGGTCTTGTACCTCAGCGTCCGACACCGCTTCCGATGTCAATAATGGCAAACGTAGCCTACGGTTGTAAGATTCACGGGCTTAGAAACATTCGTCAAAACCGCCGCACCGTGCGACATTACCTCAAAGTTGTAGGACTTTGGAACGAAGTTAAAGACCGTCTTCGCTCGCCCGCTGTACGATTGTCAATAGGTCAGCAACAACGTCTTTGCCTTGCTCGTAGTCTTGCCGTTGAACCAGAATATATTTTGGCTGACGAGGCAACTTCAGCACTCGACCCCGTATCAAGCCGCACTGTTGAAGACCTTTTTGTTAAACTCAAAGAACAATATTCAATCATAATGGTAACTCATACACTTAGACAAGCAATGCGCATAGCGGATTACGTTATTTTCATCTACATGGGCGAGATAATCGAAGTTGGAGAAGCCAAAGAAGTGTTCAATAACCCAAAACACGAACTCACTCAAAAATATCTGAAAGGAACGTTTAGTTAGATTAGTCTTTGTCGATTTCAATTTTTTTTCTACCAACAATCTTGCTCATAATTCAGTTATAATTTGCCGCAAATATACAAAAACTATGAGAATTGGCAAAATATAATATACTATATTCTGCCAATTCTCGCAATTTTTATGGAAATTGGCAAAATATAATCATAAACTATATACGTTTTAAGATTTAGTTATTGTTAAAACAACGCTTACGAATTAAAAATTTCTTAAAACAATCTAAAAAACAGGTAAATATACGTTTTATACTTTTGCACTCACAAAAATTTTAAAATAAAGTGGAAAGCGTATTCAAACCGAAGTTTTTTTCCGTTCTGAAAAACGGATATACAAAAGAAATGTTTAAAGCCGATTTATTGGCTGGTATTATAGTCGGCACAATAGCCTTTGCGGTTGCCTCAGGCGTGAGCCCCGAAAAAGGTCTTATAACAGCAATCGTTGCAGGTTTTTTTATTTCGTTCTTGGGCGGAAGCCGAGTACAAATCGGCGGACCAACAGGTGCTTTTATCGTAGTAGTTGCCGGTATAGTTCATAATTACGGACTCTCAGGTCTGATGATTTCCACAATGTTGGCTGGTGTGTTGCTGATTCTTTTCGGACTTCTGAAAATGGGTAGCGTCATAAAATTTATTCCACACCCACTTGTTGTTGGTTTTACCTCTGGTATTGCTTTGACAATTTTTTCAACACAAATAAAAGATGCTTTGGGTCTTACGATAAGCGGCGAAATGCCCGCTGATTTTATCGGCAAATGGGGCGTGATGTTGTCAAATCTTGACACCACAAATTTTTATGCTTTAATTTTGACCATAGCAACTATCTTAATATCAGTTTTTTTTGTAAAAGTTTCCTCAAAAATTCCGGGATCGTGTGTGTCGATAATTGTGGTTACAGCCGTAACATACGCATTTAAACTTCCAGTAACAACAATCGGTAGCGTATTTGGCGAAATACCGTCAACGTTTCATTTGGATTTTCCTGAACTCAACTTTGGCGACATTCAGCACTATATAATGCCAGCGGTAACAATAGCCGTTTTAGGTGCTGTTGAATCGTTATTGTCAGCAGTTGTGGCTGACGGTATGATTGGTGGAAATCATCGCAGTAATACAGAACTTATTGCTCAAGGTATTGCTAACATTGCTTCACCGCTTTTTGGCGGAATCCCAGCAACAGGCGCAATCGCAAGAACTGCAACTAATGTTAAAAACGGCGGAAGAACTCCTGTTGCAGGTATTGTCCACACAATAACACTACTTATTGTAATGCTCGCCTTGGGAAGACTCGCCGAATTAATACCGATGTCTTGCTTGGCAGGTGTCTTAATTGTAGTAAGTTACAACATGAGCGAATGGCGTTCTTTCCTATCGATTTGCAAAGGTTCAAAATACGATACGACAATTTTGCTTGTAACATTTTTCTTGACCGTTTTGGTGGATTTAACAGCCGCTATCGAAGTAGGAATTGTTTTGGCTTCATTGCTTTTTATGCAAAGAATGGCATCTCAAAGCGAAGTTATCAGCGTTCAGAGAAACTCTGGCGACCCGTTAGAAAACTACTCCAACCTTCCTGAAGGTATTGAAGTTTACGAAATCAGCGGTCCATTCTTCTTTGGTGCTGCAAAAAAATATCGTGAAACCTTGCGTCAGTTTGGCAACGAAGCAAAAGTATTGATAATCCGTATGCGACACGTTCCTTTTATGGACGCAACCGGCGCAAGAAATTTCAGCGCAGTCCTTGACGACTTGAAAGAAATCAATGTTAGAGTAATACTTTCAGGTGTTAACGAAAGCGTTTTTCAAGAACTCAACAAAACTGGTCTTATTGAAAAACTTAACCCTCAAAACGTATGCTCAAACTTTGATTTAGCCTCTCAAAGGGCGAAAGTTGTATTACAAGAATTAGGATAATATTTCAATTGTTTTTATACAATTCTTTTTGACTCTTTACGCTTTTGACCTTGATTGAAGGGTCATAAAGCGTAAAGTTGCTTTTAAGACGCTTTGAATCAATTACATAATCCTGAACAAACTTGCAAACCTCCTGAAGATTCCTTTCAACAAAAAAGTTAACCTCGTGTCCTAAATCTCGATAACGATAAGCAAAATATGGATAATCATTTTTTTCAAACTTTTTGACAAGTTTTTTTGTACCAGCAAAATGCCATTTCAACAGGTTTATCTGTTTGTAAGTTACCACCTTATCGGCTGTTCCGTGCAGAAACATCGTTGGTGCGGGTACTTGATTACGATATCTAATCCGTCCGTTTTGAGAAAAAATCGCTCCCGCAAAGGCAATCACACCTTTAAAACGAAAATCCGAGTCTATTATGCCTCTGTCAACAAAACCGTTACACATTTTGTAGTCAGCCTCCAAAACCGTAATTGCACCTGCCGAAGAGCCCATTACAACAGTATTTTCAGCATTAACACCAGTTAAAGAAGTATTTTTTAGAAGGAAATCCGTTGCAGAAAGTAAATCCTCAACAGCCATGTCAATTGCCTTAATTAGCGG
>CAJOGF010000043.1 GCA_905233995.1 uncultured Bacteroidales bacterium
GAGCCGATAATAGTAGTGTTTATGGTACATTTTTAACACCAAGATTTCATGTAAAACTCAAGCCTTCTGACTATTTTTCGGTGCGGCTTTCGAGCGGAAAAGGGTTCAGAACGCCTCATGTACTTGCCGACAATCATTATTTGCTTTCATCAGGACGCAAGTTAATTATTGGCAATCTTACTCAAGAGAGTGCTTGGAACAGTGGGGCAAGTTTGTCGTTGAAGATTCCAACAGGTCGTAAAAACCTGAAAATCAATACTGAATATTATTACACAGATTTTATCAACGGCATTGTTGTAGATTACGACAAATCGCCAAACGAAATTGTTATACAATCGAGTGCAGAACGTTCTTATTCTCAGACATTTCAGGCAGATGCCAACTATGAAATTATTAAAGGATTAGAAATTTCGGCGGCTTATCGTCTTAGCGATGTCAAGGCATATTATGGTGGAGAATTAAAGACTAAACCATTGACAAACAAATACAAAGCCTTGTTTACTTTATCTTACAAAACGCCGCTTGGTATTTGGCAGTTTGATGCCAATCTTCAGTTGAATGGTGGCGGACGATTACCAAATTATTACAACAATGAAATGCAAATTGTTAACGGTGAAAAATTTCATTCGTATGAACAACTCAACGTTCAGATTACCAAATGGTTCAGAAAATTTTCCATTTACCTTGGTGGCGAAAATCTAACTGGATACAAACAGAAAAATCCAATAATTTCGGCACAAAATCCGTGGTCAAGTAGTTTTGAACCCACATTGATTTACGCACCAATCAACGGTGCAATGTTTTATATTGGACTGAGAATCAATTTTTTAAGACACAATAATTTATTTTTAAATCATGAAAAAGATAGTAATGTTATTTGCCATTATGATTATGGCACTTACGAGTTTTGGCAAAGACATCAAGACTCTTATTATTACCACAACTCCACAAATGCACAGCGAGAGTTGTGAAAATAAAATCAAAAACAACCTCCGTTTCGAGAAAGGTATCAAGTCGATAGAAACAGATATTGATACTCAGACTGTTACAATAGTCTACGATGCGGAAAAGACCACCGAGGACGCTATCATAGCTGCCTTTCAAAAATTCAACTACACCGCCCGCAAACTCAACGAGGGCGAAAAAGTTGAAAAACACCATGACAGCCAGTGCGAGGAAATGTAAAGGTTGGGGGAAATAAATCCCCCTCCTTTCTTATAAAATGTTAATCAACCACAATTTGTAAAGGTTTTAAGGCTGGTAGAATTTCGGCTTCGATATTATCTGTTGGAATAGTTTCGCAGTATTTATCACTAACTTTCGTTATTTTATAACGTCCTGAAATATTGTTCATTATAAATTTAGAATCTGTTGTAGATATTGTTTTGGTTTCCCCATTTAAAGTAAAAAAAACATTAAACGGGGCATCTCCTTGTAATAAAAGATTCAAAGGTTCGCCGTTGCAAACTTGTGCATTGTCGAATGATGCCGAAAGATTATGCTCCAAAATATTAATTGCCCTTGTTGGTATCTTTTTTTTGTAACCGTTTTTTAAAGTTACTACAAGTTTTACGTTGTAAATCCCTGCTTTAGAATATTTATGTGTGGGACTAATTTCTGTTGAAGTTTCACCATCGCCAAAATCCCAATTATATGAAAAGATTTGGTCTTTATCTTTTGGATAAAAAAACGTTGCATTTCGATAACAATCTGTAGTACAAGAAAATAACTCGTAAGAATAGAGATAATTTGGTATAGTATGACGAGGCAGTTGAGTAGTAATATATTGAGGATCATCACTTTCTGAATTTAGAACTACTAAAACTTTGTTATCACCTCCGTAACTACTCTGTACGTATAAGTTTCCATCTATTCCTATGCGAATTAAACCTGGAGATAAATTGTTTTCTGAAATATCATCGGGTATTACACGTTCTTCTTTATCATACAAATTCTTCTCCAAATCATCTATTTTAATTCTAAATAAGGCATATTGGCGTTTTTGAATGTTAATGATTTTAGAATAATACATATATTTACCCGTTGCTGTAACGTCAGACCGAAAGTTTGTATATTTAAAATCATAATATTCTTTTTTTATTAACAAACCTCTATCTTGGTCGAAAAAAAGCCCCAGTGTTTTGTCAGACTTAGGAAGTTGATAAAAAATTTTACCATTATCTATTATATTATAATCTATAGGCATCGATGGTGAATACAGCATCTCATTATCATCTAAATGAAGATACGAATAGACCTTATCAATTATTTGATCTCCAATTATTTTTGTGGCCACAAGACTGTCTTCATTTCCTGTTTTGGCTAAAACCCAAACACTTTTTCCATCTGTATGAGAAAGAGCACAAAAAAAGGGCGATTCGCCCCGTGAATCTTGATTATTACCTTTAAAATTAAAAGGTTGAGTATGTGTAAATTCGTGTACAACGAAGTCTTTTCCTTTATCTGATTTATCAAGATTATTTTTGCAAAAACATCGAATTTCTGTTTTGCAAATGTTAATCATATTTTTTACCTCGTATGAAAATGTATTATGTAGAATGTATACATACTGATTGTCAGGACTTTTAATCATAAAAGGGGACCCATATATGTGTCCTTTTTCGTTAGTAAAAATTGGTGTACCGTCAATGTAATTTATGGTAAATGCTGATGAGTATTCTACGCCATTATCGTATTTATATTTTTTTATTCCGATTTTCGCTACAGGGACTCCGTCTTTATCTGATAAGATATGACATAATGAATAATCATCATTACTAAATATATCATTATTTATTCGAATACTTGTCGTGCCATCAGGTTCTATATGTAGAATGGTATTATTATTTTCAACAAACCAATTAGAAAATTCAAGTTGTGCTGACGCTATGCCTGTGCTTAAGCATAACATCAGTACAACAAAAGTGAATTTCATACTATTTGAATGGATCAAATACATACTTTAACTATTTAAAACGCAAAATTATAATCGCTTTTTTTATGTTGCAATACTACTTTCGTATGATTTTCATAATAAACCATTTGTAATGCACCTTTGAACGGCTTCGCTAATGTTTGATACACCAAGTTTTTCAAATAGAATGTATTTTTGTTTTTTTACAGTAGTCTCACAAATATGATTAATTTCAGCAATCTCTTTTGACGAATAACCTTGCGCAGAACGCCGAATGATGTATTTCTCTCTGTCGGATAAATAAATAGGGGATTGTTTTGTCCAAGTTTTGTTTTTAAATGAATAATTGTAACTACCATTGTCGGTTGTTAAAACCATATTGCCAACTTCTTTTTGCGACGACGGAAAAACATAGCAAGCTGCAACCCATATTTTGTTGTCCTTGAATAAAACAGGTACATAATGTTGGTTGACCATAAAATCACAAAAACGGAAGTCGTATGAAAGCGAAAAATTATTACATTCGTTGTTAAGAGATTTGTAAAAATAATCGAATGCAATATTGTTGATGTCAATCAACATTTGCAAATCTTCGTCTGGTATAAATTTTAGAATCAAATCATAACCATATTTATTTACATCTTCGGCAGAAATTCCACACCAAGAAAGTATGTTTTTGGAAACGAATGGTATTTCTTTTTTGTGGTAATCAAATAGATAAATTGCAACATTAGTAGCATTAACCATTGATTTAAAAGCGTTTACAAAGTTTTCAAAATTATTATAATCGGTATCTGTTATAGTTTCTATTGAATTAAGTTCAGTAAAAAATCCATTTGTTATTGATTTCATTGCATATTTTAATTGTTTATCAGAGACAAAGTTACTGCAATTTTTTTCAATAATCAATTTTTTTGTTATATAAACCTAATCTTCTCTAAATTTAGCAACGCTCGTTTGTTATGGATGCCGCCGGTATATCCTGTGAGAGAATTATTTAGGCATATTTTATGCACAAATAAAAAGCCAAACATATTGAAAATAAATATGTTTGGCTAAAAAAATTATTTCAAATTTTTCTCAAAAAAATCTTGCAACTTGTCCCATGGAATGTAGTTGTTGTTGCCGCCATCGTAGAGGTCGCAGTGTGTGGCATTAGGAATTATCAGCAATTCCTTGTTTTCTGGATTTGGATTCGGTTGACCTGCAAATGTATAGCCGTCAGCCTTGCCCTCAACCATGTATTTAAACGCTGCCTGACCAAATCAAAGTTTTTTGATTGTTTTGAGTGCAAGCATTTAGTATTGTGCCAAACATTATTGCCAAAAATATTATTTTTCTCATATTTCTGTTTTTGTTGCAAATACTTCAAATGATGGTTTTATTAGTTTCATAACATTATCAGTTTTTTTACGGAACAAAAATATTAAAAAGTTTCTAAAATAAGAATCTTTTTAATACATTTATTTGTGTTTTAGACGGTCTTTCTACGAAAAAGTTTTTTTGCGTTTTTGAAAAAAATATAATAAATTTGCACACAAATACATAAAGTAAAAAAATTATGACAGCGATAGAATTGAATGCTCAGATATGGCGCAATATGGCAGAGATAGCCGACGATGAGCCGCTTATGCAAAAGTTGGCTAATTATCTTCAAAAACTCGTCAAAGCAAAGAAGGCTGAAGACCCTACGCTTATGACGAAAGAGGAGTTTTTAGCACGTGTTGACGAGGCAAAAAAAGGTGAGTCTTACGCAATGAATCCAGATGAGACATTAACAGACTTCTTGAAACGTCATGGCTATGAAATATGATATTGAAGTTGTTGTCTTAATTTTAACCACATATGGGCATTACAATGATAAATAAACTTATCATTTCGCACAAAAAAAACAGATTTTAGAAAAGTCAACAAACTTCTATTCCACTGACAATTTTACAATTACATTACCATTTCCCGCTTTAACAAAATCTTTAACCGACTGTTGTGTAGCGTTGTCGATTGTGCCAATTTTTGTGAAATTCCATGTGTTTTCGCCGTAATAAAGGCAGAGGTTGTTGCCTTGATAAAGTATTATGTCGCCGGGTTGTGTTGTGATGTTTTTGTCGTTTTTGGGGAATGTTTGTCCCAAATCTCCAACTTTTTCAAAATCACCGTAATCGTGTGCTTCATAGACAATTGCAGATTGTTGAAGAGCATCGTACAGAGCCTTTGACGAACTATTGTTTTCAAGTGTGGCAGACATGGTTTTGTCGCCAATTGTGATGTTGATTTTCATAGTGGTTGATGAATTTTTAAGATTTGATTCTGTTATCCAATTTTCTAATAATGATGACAACTGACTGCGGTTAGAATTGTTGATCCATAGCGATTTACCAAGCCACGAAGTTTGTGGCAAAAGGCGTTTTGTGTCGGTTTCAACACCACTGATTCCGCTTGAATGGCTCGATACAATAAGCGCAGTTTTTTTGTCTTTAAATGTGTCGGAATTTCTGAAAAGATAACTTTGCATTATAGCCGACATCTGACTCCACCACAATGGCGTTACAACGATGATATTGCCATAGAGCGACAAATCAGCGGTTACGGGGTCAATATCGGGGTAACTGTTGACATCGTCGGGGGCAGACTTGATGTTGTTGAGCAGTTGAGTGCCAAGCGTATAATTGTCAGCCTCGTATTTGAGACCTTTTTCGGCTGGCGTTACTTCGGTAATGTCGGCGTTCAACATAGAGGAAAGCGTGGTTGCAATCTCTTTGCAATTACCTGTATAACTGTAATATACAATCAACGTTTTGTCGTTGTTGGTTTCGGTTTTTGGATTCTCTGGTTGAGGATCTTCGGTCTGTTTTGTGTCGGGTTGAATAGTGTTTTCGGACTTTTCGTCTTCACCTTTCGACGAACGAAAAGTGAAAAGCAACGCCGCAATTATTAATAAAAGATGTTTCATAAGCAATAATTTTTGTAGTTTCTGACGCAAATTTTGGGATTAAGTATGCTAATACGAAAATTTATTGTCCTTTTTGTTTTTTGTAGTATTCGAGATATTCTTTTACATCTTTTTTGGTGTCGTTCCAATCGTCAATCAGCCAATCTGAACCTGATTTCTTTAGAACAATTGATACATTGTCAATTTCTTCTGGTCCATGAACATAGTCAAATGTTGAAAAAACTTTGTCGCCTGAAATTTCGGTCTTGAAATTCTCGCATTTATGTAACGATAATGCTTTTTCTACGTCGCCTTGAGCATCACAAAACGCTTTACAATCACCGTTGCCCTCTATGAAATAGAAAAGAAATTCGCTTGCTTCGTCAATCCCGTCTTCTTCTAAGGGGGGAAGCGCAAATGCTGTTTTCAACATCAAACCAAATTCTTTGGTGAAATATTTTTCGTTCTCTGCCTTAAATTCATGGTCAGGAATATAACGAACTAACTCTTTGATTTTTTGATTGATTTCATCTGTCGAAATAATCGTTTTGGTAGTCTTGTTTTGTTCTGAAGGTTGCTGTTGTTGCGTATTTTGATTGTTGCCTCCACATGAAGCAAATGCAATCATTCCTACAAGTATAAGATGTGTTTTTTTCATGATTTTTTTTTTATTGCGCAAAATTACAGTTTTTATTTGTCAAAAAAAAAATTTTTTAGTTTTGAGACATTGTAAATTTACTACGACTCTGTTTTTTGTTGTTATAACTACATATTAATCCATTTTTCGTTGATTTCTTGTTCAACTTTATTTCGTCGTTTTAACCATATAATTTTCGTAATAAGAAAATCTAATTTATTGATTATTAATGTATAAATAAGA
Source organism: uncultured Bacteroidales bacterium (assembly GCA_905233995.1). Taxonomy (GTDB): domain Bacteria; phylum Bacteroidota; class Bacteroidia; order Bacteroidales; family UBA3824; genus UBA3824. The sequence continues at coordinate 6,724 of CAJOGF010000043.1, forward strand.
GTAATTTTATAATGGTTTTTATTGTAAAAAATGTATTAAAATTGATTTCTTCCAATGGGTGAGGTTTAAAAAAAATGTATTAAAATTGATTTCTTCCAATGGGTGAGATTAAAAAAAATGTATTAAAATCGATTTCTTCCAATGGATGAGGTTACAAAAAATGTATTAAAATCGACTTCTTCCAATGGATGAGGTTACAAAAAATGTATTAAAATCGATTTCTTCCAATGGACAAGGCGGGCAACGTCAGCGAAGGACATTTCATCGTCTTTGACCGCTCCACCAAAAAGCCGTGGAGCAAAAAGATTTTCCACCGTCAAGGTGAATATCAAGGCACAAAAATTATGATTTGGGAAATGTAAGTAATAAATGATATGGATTTTTTTCGTATCTTTGTGCAAAATTGAATTGCAAACTATGGCTGATAATTTCAACACAAAATACACTTCGGCGGTGGAAGCTATCAAAACCGCCATTCTGCAAGGTCAGTACGAAGCCGCCAAAGGCGTTAACCGCATCCAGTTGGCGGTATATTTCGGCATTGGCAAATACATTTCGCTCAATACTCGAAAGGGTGTTTGGGGTACTGGTGCGCTGAAAATAATTAGCGACCGACTTCAAAAGGAGTTGCCGGGGCTGAGAGGTTATGGAGAAACGCAATTGAAAGAAATGCGCCTTTTTTACGAAGGATGGACTATGCTCGATGCAAATTCGTCGGTTACAACCGACGAATTACAAATAATTGAAAATAAGATAGATATATTCAATTCAATAAGTATTCGTAATTTGCAAAATTTCCCCGTGGAGGATTTTTTCAAAGTCCCTTTTACGCATCATTCACGGATTATAGCCGGCACAAAAAACGTCGAAGAACGGTATTATTATATCCATAAAACAGCCGAAGAACATCTTTCAGTTGACAAACTGAAAACACTGATTAAATCAGATGATTATAGTCATAGTAAATCCATCCCCAACAATTTCTCTAAGACCATCTCCGATTCATCCCTCGCCCGCAAGGCTGTTATGATGTTCAAGGACGAATATCTACTCAATTTCATCAATGTGGAACAGATTGGCGAAAGGGATGCTATCGATGTGGACGAGCGTGTTGTGGAACAGCAAATTGTGCAGAATATCAAGGAGTTTATTATGACTTTTGGAACCGATTTCGCTTTTATCGGCAATCAGTACCACTTGGAAATTTACGGCGTGGAGCATTTCCCCGACTTGCTGTTTTTCAATAGGGAACTCAACTGTTTGGTGGTGATTGAATTGAAAACCGGCGATTTCAAAACTTCCTATTTGGGACAACTGATGGGCTATCTGAGCATTCTCGACAGCAAAATCAAGAAACCTCACGAAAATCCGTCAATCGGAATCGTCCTTTGCAAAAGTGCCAACAAGGATTATGTGGAGTTTGTAATCAGGGACTACAACAAGCCTATGGGCGTGGCAACATACACCACGTCGGAAGACCTTCCCGACAATCTCCGCAAGGCCCTTCCCGACATCGAACAACTGAAAAAATTATTAAACACCACAGAAAAATAAACCCATTATAATTGCACACAAAAAAATTATGACTAATCCGCCAAATAACTGCCAATTAGACCCTACAAAATGTAAAGTAGGGGGGTAAATGTATAGGGAACTTGATATTTAACCGCCTGATACAAACAGAACACAGCATCGTATGGTTTGCAAGGAAACTCCATTGCAGCCGCACCAATGTCTATAATATTTTCCAAAAGACCAACTTGGACGTAGAATTGCTCAAAAGGATTTCCGTAATCCTAAATTACAACTTTTTTGAAGAAATATGCGAAGAAACTCAAGCCAAAATTCTTGAAAATCAACGCGAAAGTCTCGCCTATGACTCAAAGTCTTTGACTGCCGAAGACGAGCCGTCAGTATCAAAAAGTGTCAACAATTTGTTTACACATTTGTAAATAAATTGGCTACATCAATTTGCCGAGGGAAAAATTAATATTTGTTAATTTTGGTCAGTCAATTAAACATACTTAACAAATGAAAATCACAAAATTCTTGTCAGCGGTTTTAATAATCCTGACAGGCTGTTTCGGCGGCGAACAAAAGCAAACTCCTCAAAGCGACGGGTCATACGATGATGAACCCGCCATCAACGATACCCCAAATCTAATCAAGCGTGCGGACGGTTCGGTCATCAAAACTAATGGCTATCAGCCCACTGCAAAAAATCTATGCGCTGCCGCACCACAATTCAGCAGCCACAACAGCGGCGCAAATCTTCCTTCAAAAGTAGATTTGAGAAAGTACATGACGCCAGTAGAGCAACAGGGCGCAATTGGCTCATGTACAGCAAATTCGTGCGCCGGAGCCTACGAATACCTCATCAACCGCAACGAAGGACGGCTCTACGACATCAGCCGTTTGTTTTTGTATTACAATTCGCGTTGCATGAACGGTCAACAAAACGTTGGTATGGGCGCACCTTTGGGCAACGTATTGCAATGCCTTAGCGAGACCGGTGTTTGCAGCGAGCAACTGTGGCCCTACATCACGAGCAAAGTGTTTATCAGGCCGCCTCAAAACACTTACGACGAGGCAAAAGACCGCACAATCAGCAAATATGAGTACGTTCCTACAGACCTCGACACTTGGAAAAGCGTGCTTGCGGAAGGCTATCCGATAATTTTTGGCGCAAATCTTTACCAAGCGTTTCAACAGCCAAGAAACGGACGCATACCCATGCCACGCCAAAACGAGGTTTCTACCGGTGCTCATGCCATGCTCTGTGTCGGATACTCTGACCCCGACCGAGTTTTCATCGTAAGAAACTCGTGGGGACACCAGTGGGGCGACAATGGCTACTGTTATTTTCCTTACGACTATTTGATGAATCCAAATCTCAACAACAACGATTCTTGGGTAATCTATTCCGTAACGCCAATCAGCGGCAGCGATGCCCAAGACACATGGTCGGACGACACGGAATCTTTGTTTGTGGATATGGACGACGAGTTTTCCAACATGTCTGACGAAGATTGGGAGGCAATGTGCAACGATTGCGGCGATTACGACATTGTATTCAGGCTCGGCGCGCTCTACAACGTGGCTTTTGGCGACGAACTTTACGGCGACAATCCCGATGAGTCGCGCATGGCGGAAGAAAAGTTGAAACGCCTGTTCAATATGTTCGGCCTGAGATATTCGGCAAAGAAGGTTTTGGAATATTCGGAAGATATGCTGGTTGACGACGAAAACGGCGAGTTTATGGACTCAACGTTGGAAATTATAGAAACATATCTTTCTGACGGTGCGCGTGCCACGATTGCGTCTGACATGTTTGAAATAGCGAAGGCAGACGGCGAATGTTCTGACGACGAAAAAGAGTTTATCGACACCTACGTCGGCAATTGGCTCAACAGCGAACTCGTCAACGAATACATGTCGGATTATTACGATGAAGAAGATGAGGACGAATACGACGCATACGACAACGAGACTTTTGAACATCTATACGGCAACGTCACCATAGAGGACAACGGCGAAGGCTATACTTTTTACGCCTCATATTTTATGGAAAAGGAGAGAGACATTAACCTTCACATTGCCTTCAGCGACCTCAACGGAAACTACGTAAAAGGTGCCGGCGTAAATGGCGATTTGTATTATATTGGCAAGACGGTTTTGAAGACATTTCCGGCCTCGTGGCAAACTTCCAACTATTATCTGCCATACAACGACGTAAGACCGTACATTCAAAACGGAGGAACATACAAAATCGTGTTTTTCATTATGGACAGCAACACCAACAAACAGTTATTCAGTGTAACCTCCGACCCGATAACTTTCCGATGGTAAAAATTTAATAATCATATAAATTATAAAAAACATGAAAAAATTAGCAACAATTTTAGCAGCATTTGTATTGGCGTCAACAGTTGGTTTTTCGCTCGTAGGCTGTGGCGGCGGCAACAATAACGCTAATTCAAACGTAACGACCTCCGACAGCGAAGCCGAAGAAGATTACGACGAAGATGATGACTACGACGACGAAGATTACAGCGCGACAGAAACGTCAACAAATCAAAACACCGCAAGCAAGAGCAACAATTACGGTGAGCCGGGCAGCCGTCTGGTATGCGAGGCGGCGTTTCAGCGTTCGGGAAACCTTTGGATAAACGTTCAGCACAATTGTACCCAAAACGGTCAAAAAGGTATGCAGTACACTTTGGGCTGCGACAACGGCATAATCCGTTCGAGCCAAGTGAAAATCGAAAGCGCAATCGTTGACGAAAGCGGTCGTTTTATTTTGGGTAACACTCCTGACGGTTTTATGCACTGGTACTCTGGGCTTTTTACCCTGCCTGCGAATCAGTCGTTTAATACACAATTATTTCTTTCATACAACGAAAATTTGGGCGTGCTTCATCGCAATCACAAATATTATTTGATGGTGTTTTTGTGTGAAGCCAACGGTGCAGTCATAGACTGGGCAAACGCCGTGGATTTTACATTGTATTAGAAGGTTAACGGCAAGGCGGCTGAAAATTCGTGGCTGATGTTGGAGAAGTTATGAAAATTTTTCTTTATCTTTGTGCAAAATTGATAGATTTGCCATTATGGAAAAATATTTCAACACTGCGGGACCAAACCAACCCGACATTCAATATACACTTAATCCGCTGAAACGCATCAATTTAGCGGAAATAGAATCATTTATTGCCCAAAGAAAGTACTTTGTCCTTCACGCTCCAAGACAGACGGGCAAGACATCTATGCTCCTTGCTTTGAGGGATTATCTCAACGCAAGCGGCAAATATTTTTGCGTGTATGCCAATATCGAAGGCGGACAATCTGACAGAAATGATGTAGAGGGCGTGATTGCCAATACCTGCATTACCATTGCACGCAGGATTGACAATATGTTGGGAGGGTCAGAATATTCAAAATTATATGTGGAGCAATTTGAACAAACCAACAAAAGTAGCCGTCTTACCGCATTTTTGGGGTTCTTGTCGCAAAAATTCGACAAGCCATTCATACTGTTCCTTGACGAGATTGACGCATTGGTCGGCGATTCATTGGTGTCAGTGTTGAGACAATTAAGGGCAGGGTACGACCAACGTCCCGCGATGTTTCCACAATCGGTGATACTATGCGGCGTAAGAGACGTAAGAGATTATAGGATAACACTTTCCAATCAAGAAATCATTACCGGCGGCTCGGCTTTTAATATCAAAGCAAAGTCGTTGAGAATGGGCAACTTTACCAAAGATGAAATCCACGAACTCTATATGCAGCACACCGAGGCTACGGGACAAGAGTTTGACGAGGCGTGTTTCCCGATGGTTTGGAATGCGACGGAAGGTCAACCGTGGCTCGTCAATGCCCTTGCATACGAGGTAACATACGAGATGGCAGAAAACCGCGACCGCAGCATAAAAATCATTCCTGAAATGATTTACAAGGCTCAGGAACAGATTATTTACCGTCGCGACACCCACATCGACGCCCTTATCGACAAACTTAAAGAGCCGCGTGTTAGGAGGATTATCCAACCGTTGCTCGCCACCAACGAAGATGCCGACGAAAGTCTATTCCCAACCGACGATTTGCAGTATTGCGTAGATTTGGGACTTATTGCGCCCAACAAGCCCGTAAGGATTGCCAAAGGAGCAGTAAAGGCCGTTAAAGCTATTACAGGAAAGGATATTACAGGGAGGACAGAAGATTGAAAGGTGAGGATATCTCTATACAGCCTGCTGAATCCCCAAACAACAAACATATTGAGACTATGGATATGGAAAAAAGAATAAAACGCAGGAAAAGACTCCTCGCCAACCCGATTTTCCATTATTTTCTGCGGCGGCGGATACATCGACCGCGAATATGGGTTGGGGCGCGGACGCACAGATTTGCTTATCCGCAAACCACTTACTGACACTTACGGCGGTCCATACCAGCGTGTTGTCTTAGAATTGAAAATACTCCGCAATTCTATGAAAAAGACCATCACCGACGGCCTCAGACAGACTTTTGAATATATGGACAAGGCGGGCAACGTCAGCGAAGGACATTTCATCGTCTTTGACCGCTCCACCAAAAAGCCGTGGAGCAAAAAGATTTTCCACCGTCAGGGCGAATATCAAGGTACAAAAATTATGATTTGGGGAATGTAAGTAATAAAACTCTACAACGCAAATCAACCCTCCATCTTGCTCTCACCCCTCATCAGATGACGAAGAGCACCGAGAAGTTCTTGGGACTCTTGGACTACACTCAGGAATACGGTCATGGCTTCGATGTTGAGTTGCTTGGTCTGGATGTCGTGAATGATGCGTGTGCGGTAATCGGAAAGTGATGATTGAAGTACTGCCGCATCATTGCGTATCTGGAATGCCGTCTCACTGTCGAAAAACCGAAGGTACAGACGCACAATCTCATTTCGCAAGACAAGAAACTCATTGGCATACTCACTTGGCACGGGACTGAAATTGTTGCCGACATGCTCCCTGCACGACTCTCCCATGCGCTTCAGACAATAGTACATCTGAGAGAGGGAGTTGACGATAAGGAAATACCACGTGCTTTTCTCCACACTCACTATCGGGTCCAACCGGCGCAAGGCGATTATCTGCTTGCGACGTTGGCGTTTCAGTTCTTTGCGCTGATGGTCCAC